>JBILST010000065.1:0-10159 GCA_044371865.1 Flavobacterium sp. | reverse complement strand
CTCCTATGTTTGCTAAGTTATAGATTTTAATATTTAAAGTCAATAATTTTACAAGTTTAAAGTGAAATAGAATGAGAGAACAAATGTGTCTAAATAGTTCAAAGAAACATATTCTCACATAGAAATATCCTCATTCTTTTTTATCTTTTAGAGTCTGAACAGAATGTAAGGAATTAAGTTTAGCTTAATATCCAGAATATCCAATAAGGAGAAAAGACGAAGGAAGATTCATCACTTTATTAATTAAAATTAAAGTTATGAAGGAATTAAAACAGGTTGTTGGAATTGATGTTGCACAAAAGGAATTGGTGGTAACAATTGGAAGGTTATTAGAGGATTTATCCGTTGATTTATTTTCTTACAAGGTTTTTAAGAATAATGACAAAGGATTTTTAAGTTTGGTTGAATGGGTTACTAAATTAGTTGAAAATCCCCAAGAAGTCCATTATATAATGGAAGCTACGGGAGTTTATCACCAAAAGATTGCTTATTTTTTAGATACAAATCAATTGAAAGTTAGTATCGTTTTACCAAATAAAATCAGTAATTACTTTAGAACATTAGAAGTAAAAACGATTACAGATAAAACATGTTCTCAAGTAATAGCAAGATTTGGTCTAGAAAGAAAATTAGATTTATGGAAAAGACCGAAGACGGTTTACAAAAATTTACAACAATTAACTAGAGAACGAGATCAAATTGTAGCAGAGAGAGTAATTGTAAAAAATCAGCTACATGCAGAAAAAATAGAAGCTGAGCCCAACTTAATGACTTTAAAAAGAATAAACGAACGAATTAAATTATTGAATAAACAAGAAAATGAGATTAAAAATGACATCTCTAAAATTCTGAAAAACAGTGCAGAATTGAGAAAAGAAATAGATAGAATGATGACTATTCCAGGGGTAGGAGAATTGACTGCAGTAATAATTTTAGCGGAAACAAATGGATTTGAATTGATACGTAACAAAAAACAACTAACTAGCTATGCTGGCCTTGATGTAAAAGAGAAACAATCAGGAACATCAATAAAAGGAAAGCCTAAAATATCAAAAAAAGGAAACAGAAGTATTAGAAAAGCTATGCATTTTCCATCTTTAGTAGCTGTAAAATGGGATGAAAACTTCAAAGAATTATATGCAAGATTAGTGTCAAAACATGGAATAAAAATGAAAGCATTAGTCTCGATACAAAGAAAATTATTGGAAATGAGTTATGTTTTATACAAAAATCAAACCGTATATGATAAAGAATATAAAAATAGCGTGCAAACACAAATGGCTTAACACGCTATAGAGTCTAGTTTTAAACTGACTTAAAACAAAATTATAAAAAAATATAGATTTTTGTTGTAAATCAACACAGAATCTATGTGTTTAAAATAAATCAGTTATAATCAGCGCTTGAAAACCCGTGTCATCCGCGTGCTAATCTATTCATTCCAAATCTTCCAAGCCTTTTCTGCCTGTAAAACCAACATTTCATAACCGTTTTTAGTCACGGCGCCTTGTGCTTTAGCTTTTCTTAAAAATGCGGTTTCTTCTGGATTGTAAATTAAGTCGTAAGCAATGTGTTTTTTGGTAAACAAACTGTAGTCTAAATTCGGACAATCATTTACATTAGGATGCGTTCCTACTGGAGTGGTGTTAATAATAATTGTATATTCTTCAAAAACAGAAGCGTCTAATTCTTCGTATTTGTATTGAAATTCATCTGCTGTTCTAGAAACAAAATCATATTCGATTTTTAAACTTCGTAAGGCGTAAGCAATGGCTTTACTAGCGCCACCTGTTCCTAAAATTAAGGCTTTTTTGTGGTGTTCTTTCAATAAAGGTTTTATCGATTTTTTAAAACCATAATAATCGGTGTTGTATCCTTTTAGTTTTTTCTTTTTAGAAATCGTAATGCAGTTAACTGCACCAATTTTTACTGCAGTTTTTGATAATTTATCTAAATACGGAATAATCTCTTCTTTGTAAGGAATCGTAACGTTTAAACCACGTAATCCCTTAATTTCAGTAATTACTTTTGGAAACTCTTTGATGTTTTCAATGTCGTAATTCTTGTATTCACAATTGTCGAAATGACCAATTTCAAACTTTTCATTGAAATACTTTTTTGAAAAAGAATAGCTAATGTTTCGCCCAATTAAGCCAAATTTCAACTGTTTTTTAGTTTTCTTTTTCATGGGTAAAAGATTTACAATGTTTTAAAACTCAAATTTAAATAGTATTTTATTATAAATTGTTAAGACAATGTTTTTTTTTGAAATTATGAGAAATAAATTAATTTTTTGATAGCTTCTTTTTAACAATCTTAATAATAACAGGAGAGACAGAAACAAGGGTTATTAATAAAATTACCATATCAAAATTTTCTTTTACCCAAACGACTTGTCCTAAGAAGTAACCTAAAAAGGTTAAACTCGTAACCCATACAGCTGCACCAATGATACAATAAAGTATGTATTTGTAGTAAGGCATGCTTCCAGCACCAGCTACAAAAGGAGCAATAGTTCTAAGTACTGGTACAAAACGCGCCATAATGATTGCTTTACCGCCGTTTTTTTCAAAGAAATTTTCGGTATGGGTAATGTATTCTTTTTTTAGAAATAGAATTTTCTTTTTTTCTTTAATTAATTCACCAAATTTATTTCCTACGAAGTAGTTTAAATTATCACCTAGTAGAGCTGCGATAATTAATAGTGGAATGATGATTGACATGCTTAATTGTCCCGTAGAAGCCGCAATAACTCCAATAGCGAAAAGTAAAGAATCACCAGGTAAAAGAGGCATTATCACAAAGCCTGTTTCAACAAAAACAACTAAGAATAAAATGAAGTAAACTAGGTAATCGTATTGATGAATTAAGTCTTGTATTACAGTTAAAGGATCGTTTACAAAGGCGGATAAAAAATTGATAATTTCCATTATAATTGTTGGGGTATTTTAAATTTTTAATTTGGGCTACTTACTTGATATAATACTAGGCTTATATGATGCTTTTTATTTCTAGCACTAAATGCTATGAATTTGCTTTTTAGAATTTTAAACTTCTGTTGCTTTTTTCTTTTTAAAAAGTTTGATAACAATTGGTAAAACAGAAATAATAATGATGGATAAAACTACTTTTTCAAAGTTGGCTTTTACCCAAGGAACTTGTCCTAAGAAGTATCCTAAGAATGTAATACTGGTTACCCAAATGATAGCACCTGTGATGCAATAGAAAATGTATCTGTAATATTGCATACTTCCAGCTCCAGCTACAAAGGGAGCAATGGTACGAACAATAGGTACAAAACGAGCCATGATAACTGCTTTTCCTCCGTTTTTTTCAAAGAAACTTTCAGTTTGTGTGATGTATTCTTTTTTTAGAAATAGAATTTTCTTTTTCTCTTTGATTAATTCGCCAAACTTATGTCCAACGAAATAATTAAGATTATCTCCTAATAACGCTGCCACAATCAACAACGGAATAATAATTGTCATGCTTAGTTGTCCGGTTGTTGCTGCGATTACACCAATAGCGAAAAGCATTGAGTCTCCTGGTAATAAAGGCATAATAACAAAACCTGTTTCTACGAAAACAACCATGAATAAAATGAAGTAAATCAGATTGTCGTATTGCTGAATTAATTCTTGAATTACAGTTAAAGGGTCTTTTAAAAATTCTAATAAAAAGTGTACTAATTCCATTAATTTGGGGACTATTTTTTAAATTTTGTAATCGTTTTCTGAACTTCTGTTCTTTCCCAAACTACTGGGAACAACTCTTGAAACAAAGATAATTGTTTTGGTTGTAATTTCATCCCATTTATTAAATGAAGATTTCCTTTTGTTGTATCATCGGTTAAGAAGTATAATCCAGCTAAGCGATATTCCATTTCATATTCGTTTGGTAATACGTTACAAGCTTCTAAAAGAATTTCGATAGCGGTATCAAACTCACCTAAATGTTGTAAAACATCTGTCCAAAGTGTAAAGGTATCTAAGTTGATATCCCCGCTTTCAAACGCCTTTCTGTAACCATATTCAGCTTCTTCAAAGAAATGTAATGCCGTGTTTACAGCTGCAAAACGTTTCCAATATAATGAATTGTCACCATCAATTCCAATGGCTTTGTTAACGTAATACAAGGCTTTTTGGAAATTTTTCTGACGAATATAAAAGTCAGTAATGGCAATCCAGCCTTTATCTAGCAATGGATCTTCGTGAACTGTTTTTAAGTAATAATTTAAAGCGAATTCAGTATTTCCTATTCGCTCGTAACATTTTGCCACACGCAACAATACAAAAGAGGAAGGGTCGTCCAATTCTAAGGTAATGTTGTAGCAATCTATTGCTTCTTGATATTTTTTTAGTTTTTCAAAGGATTTTGCTTTTTCCATGAAGGCACCTAAAAAGGTTTCATCAATCAAGGTTGCATAATCGAATGCCCAAACTGCTTTTTCGTAATTTTTTAACGCATAATATTGTCTGCCTAACTGATGCCAAGCCACTTCACTATAAGGGTTTTGATCAATGAATTTATTTAGGTAAACAATAGCTTCTTCGTTCTGATCTAAGAAGTCAAAACAATAGACAACGTTATAAAGTGCTGAATAATCCTCAGTATCTTCGTCTAAACATTTGATGAAATTATCTTTAGCCAATTCTAAATTATCCATGAACAAATATTCCATTCCAATCATCGAATATACATCAGCATAATCATCAGTATATTTTAAAGCGATTTTTAAAAACTCAATAGCTTTTTCGTGTTCGTCTCTTTTGGAATGTATATTGGCTTTTTGAATGTAAATTTCTTCGTTGGTAGGTTCGATTGCGTATAATTCGTTAAGAAGCTTTTCAGCAATATCGAGTTTGTCTTCGTAAACCAACATTTCTACCTGAACTAATTTTAATCCGGTAGATTTTGGATGTTGTTCTAAACCTAATTTTAGCGCTTTTTTGGCCAAATTCAATCGACCAGTATCCATATAATGAAGAATAATATCTTCAAACTCTTCAGAATCAAAGAAAAAAACTTTATTGGTTTTTAACATCGATTCAAATTTAGATAAGGACAAGCTGTTTTCTTCTTCTTCGTGACTCAAATTCATAGCGCTATCTTTTATGATTTATCCTTAATAAAGGTACTTATATTTGAAGCAAGCATTGGATTGAAATGGATTTGTTTTAAACAATTTAATTAACAATTTACAATATCAAAAATCAATATCAAAAATCAATATCAAAAATCAATGTCAAAAATCAATTTCAAAAATCAATTTCAACCTAAACTGATAAAATTATCTATCATTTACTTCATTTCTTTCTCAATTTCATTTAATACCTCAATAATAGTGCCACATCCTTTCGTAATTTCTTCATTACTGATAGTTAACGGTGGTGTAATTCGGACAGCACATCCTTCAAAAAGTAACCAGAATAAAATTACGCCTCTTTTATGGCAACGTAAAATTACTTCATTAGTTATTTCTGGAGAATCGGTCATCGCAGCTAGCATAAGACCGCGACCACGAATTTCTTTAATTAATGGATGCACTAAAAGGCTTCGGAATAATTGTTCTTTATCTAATGTTTCGGCCATTAATTTGGTTTCGGTAACTTCTTGTAATGTTGCTAAACATGCTGCCGCAATGACAGGATGTCCGCCAAAAGTAGTTATGTGACCTAATTTTGGATCGTGGCTTAGTAAATCCATCATTTCTGGAGCTGCTGTAAAAGCTCCAACTGGCATGCCGCCACCCATTCCTTTTCCCATGACCACAACATCTGGAATAACATCGTAGTTTTGAAATCCGAAAAGTTTTCCAGTGCGACCAAATCCGGGTTGGATTTCGTCTAATATCATGATAGCACCAACTTCGTCACAACGTTGGCGTACTTTTTTAAGAAAATCATTTTGAGGTTCAATAAAACCAGCGCCACCTTGAATTGTTTCTAACAATATTCCAGCAGTTCTTGTAGTTATTTTTTCTAAATCAGCTTCATTATTGAACGTGATAAAATCAACATCAGGAATTAAAGGGCGGAAAATTTGTTTACGTTCTTCAAATCCCATCACACTCAAACTTCCCATAGTATTACCATGATAGGCATTGTGACATGAAATCAACTGACTTCTTCCTGTAACCCGTCTGGCTAATTTTAGAGCGCCTTCAATAGCTTCTGTACCCGAATTTACTAAATATGTTTTTGTAAGTGGGTAGGGAAGGTGTTGTGCTAATAATTTACATAATTCTGTAGCAGGATGTTGGGCATATTCACCATAAACCATCACGTGAGAATACGTATCAAGTTGTTTTTTGATGGCATCGTTCACGCGTTGTGGTTGATGTCCTAATGTACAAGCCGAAACTCCAGCAACCATGTCTAAATACGCATTGCCTTCAGTATCATAAATATAAGAACCTTTAGCATGAGAAATTTCCATTGCTAATGGGTAAGGTGAGGTTTGTGCTTGGTATTTAAAAAAATCTTCAATCATAATTTAGTGATTAGTGAAAAGTAATTAGTGATTAGTTAAATTTAGCTTAACATTTTTATTTATTACTTTTTACTTTTTTTACTTCTAGTTTTTTATCCGATTTCTTTTCTTCTTTTTTATTTTTAGAATCATATTCCAATGTTTCTTTTTGAATGTCCATTGGTTTTTCAGCAACAATGGCTTTCTTTTTGGCTTCAATTTGAATTTTATCGTCTAAAGCAATTTCTTCTGCGGGGAAAATATCGTCTTTACTTAAAATTCGTTCATCACCTCGCCAAAGGAAACCTCTCAATTTTCGAGCATTTTCTGGAAACTCAGCTTCTGGATAAATAAAACTATCTGTTTTAGTGAAGAAAGTAATTGAATTGATTTTATTAGCTTCTAATTCCAAATTGATTTTACTACAAACCGTTTTGTTGATTCCGATGAATTCATTCGCATCGTTATACATGTAATAAATGACTTCCGCATTTTTCACAACATCGACTTCTTTGAGTTTACTATCAACAAATTTTCCATACAAATTTTGTCCTTTTATCTGGTTATACCCATTTTTACTAAGACTATCTTTTTGAATAATAAAAGCGTTGTTGAGAACTTTTAGCGAATCTAATTTTTGTGTTTTGTTATTACCAATTAAGTGCATTACATCACCCGTCATTTGGTTTTCATTGTTCCAAAGAATTGGTCGTCCAATTAATTTTGTTAGTTGTGTTTTATTGTTTGAATGGAGCGAATCACATTTTCCACTCATGTCACTTTTATAAAATCGAACATTGTTAAAAGCTCGAATTACACGATCTTCTTGCGGACCCGAAACAATGATTTTTTTACCATGCATGTACATTGTATCTTTTTCCACTAAGGTTTTTACTAAAGCTCTTTTGGTTAAAATCATTGAGTCTTTTTTGGTAGCGGCATTTCGGTATAATTCTGCGTAATGACCTGTAGCGATTACCTTATTGATGGTGTCAGTAATTTTTACATTATTGATTCCTCTTGAGAAGTTTTTCTTTCGGTCGTAATACAAATCATCGCCTTCAATAATTTTATTATCGAGGGTTATTTTGGAGTTTTTGGAGAGTTTTCCGATGTCGTTTGTGGTATCGTAGAATCCGTTTTCGGTATAAATTACGTTTTCTTTACTTGTAATAGTAGAAGGTCCAAAAACATAGGCATGACCTGAATTTTCGTAATAATCTAGATTGTTAGTTTTTATAGTACTTTCTGGATTCGTAACTGTTACTGCAGTTGTAAATTTGTATTTTTTTTGGTCTACATAATAGCGCCCTGATTTACTTTTCAACGTATTTTCTTTGTTGTGAATGGTGCCGTAGGTATTGTAAGATGCTACTTGATTTTTCTTATCAAAATAAACGGTATCGGTAGTCAATGTAGATTCTGGCGAACGTAAAATCACATCTCCCGTAGCAAAAGCAAGTTCTTTATCGCCATTGTATTCTGCATAACGGCTGTTCATGGTAATGGTGTCGCCTTGATTCATTTGAACGTTTCCAAATGCTTTTATGTAATTTTCATCTTTAAAATGATAGGCTTTGTTGCAAAACATTTTTACACCATTGTGAATAATGCGAACGTTTCCCGTAAATACAATTGCACCAGGAATTTCGGTCTGATTCATGTCTACGAAATCAGAGTTTTCAATGATGATTTTTTTCTTTTCTTGCGCCACCGAAAAGCTTACCGATAGCAATAAAAAGGCGATATAAAAAAATGTGTTTTTCAAGTCGAATTTATTTTGAGTCAAATTTAAGTAAAAAGTAGAAAGTCGGTTGATAATTAAGATTTTTTTATCAGTTTAGTACATAAAAAAACGCTTTCAATTGAAAGCGTTTTTGGTAATTATTTCATTATCGTTTGTTTTCTGTCTGGTCCAACCGAGATTACTTTGATTGGTACTTCGACTTCTTTTTCAATGAATTCGATGTATGTTTTTAATTCTTGCGGTAATTCATCATATGTTGTCATTCCTGTTAAATCAGCTTTCCAACCTTTCATTTCTGTAAAAATTGGCGTTACATTTTCAGGTTCAATGTTGTATGGTAAGTGTTGGATTTGTTGTCCTTTATAGTTATAACCTGTACAAACTTGTAACGTATCAAATCCTGAAAGAACGTCGCCTTTCATCATGTATAATTGTGTTACACCATTTACTTGAACGGCATATTTTAAAGCAACTAAATCTAACCAACCACAACGACGTGCACGTCCTGTAACCGAACCAAATTCGTTTCCTACTTTTGCCATTGTTTGTCCAGCTTCTTCGAAATCTTCTGTAGGGAAAGGGCCGCTACCTACACGAGTGGTGTATGCTTTGAAAATTCCGAAAACGTCTTTTACTTTGTTAGGCGCAATTCCTAAACCTGTACAAGCTCCAGCTGCTGTTGTATTTGAAGAAGTAACAAATGGATAAGTTCCAAAATCAACATCTAATAAAGAACCTTGCGCTCCTTCTGCTAAAATTGATTTTCCTTCTTTTAACGCTTTGTTTAAATATTCTTCACTATCAATGAAAGTTAATTTCTTTAAGTCTTCTACTGCTGTAAAAAACTCATCTTCCATTTCTTTAAGATTGTATTGTAATTCTACATCGTAGAACTTAATCATCGCTTCGTGTTTGTCAGCTAAAGTTCTGTATCTTTCTTTGAAATCTTCTAATTCTAAATCACCAATACGAAGACCATTTCTACCAGTTTTGTCCATGTATGTTGGGCCAATACCTTTTAAAGTAGAGCCGATTTTTGCTTTTCCTTTTGATGCTTCTGAAGCAGCATCTAATAAACGGTGTGTTGGTAAAATTAAGTGTGCTTTTCTAGAAATGAATAATTTAGCAGTAACATCCATATTGAATTTTGCTAAACCTTCAATTTCTTTTTGGAAAACTACAGGGTCAATTACAACACCATTTCCAATAATATTGATGGCGTTTTTGTGGAAAATTCCAGAAGGAATAGTTCTTAAAACGTGTTTGATTCCATCAAATTCTAAAGTGTGTCCCGCATTTGGTCCACCTTGAAAACGTGCAATAATATCGTATTTTGAGGTAAGAACGTCAACGATTTTTCCTTTTCCTTCGTCTCCCCATTGTAATCCAAGTAGTAAATCTACAGTCATTGTGTTGTGTTGTTTGTTGTTGTTGAGACGTTGCATTGCAACGTCTGTACTTAATTAATTATATTCTATTGTTGTTTTTTTGTGCCGTAGAAATAAAGTGAATGGGTTTGAATATCAATTCCAAACATTTCTTCCATGGTTTGCTTTATTTGTTGAATTCTTGGGTCACAAAATTCGATAACTTCACCAGAATCGGTTAAAATAATGTGATCATGTTGTTTATCGAAATATGATTTTTCATAATGCGCTTGATTTTGACCAAATTGATGGCGACGAACCAAACCGCATTCTAATAAAAGTTCGATAGTATTATAGAGTGTAGCTCTACTTACGCGATAATTTTTATTTTTCATTTTGATGTACAAAGATTCGATATCAAAATGCTCGGTTGCATTGTAAATTTCCTGAAGAATTGCAAAACGTTCTGGTGTTTTACGGTGTGCTTTTTCTTCTAAATATTTAGTAAAAACATTTTTTACAATTTCCTGATTTTTGTTTTCCATTGTTTTGGTTAATGAAATAATTGCAAAGA
>JBILST010000279.1:0-2982 GCA_044371865.1 Flavobacterium sp. | reverse complement strand
AATTCATGGCGTAAAACTGACCTGTATACCAAACAACTCCTTGTCCCATTGTGGCACCAAATAATGCTAAAAGAACAAATTTCAAATTGAATTTATTTCCAAAACTTTCTTTTAAAGGATTGGTAGATGTTTTTCCTTCCGATTTTGCTTTTGCAAAAACTGGTGATTCATGCATGTTTTTACGAATCAAGAACGAGATATAAACCATTACGATTGAAACCCAAAATGGAACTCTCCATCCCCACTCATCAAAAGCTTCTTTCGACATTACTCCTTTAGTAATTAAAATTACCATTAAAGAGATAAATAAACCTACAGTTGCAGTAGTTTGAATCCAAGAGGTCCAATATCCTTTTTCGTTTTTTGGAGCATGCTCAGCTACATAAGTTGCCGCTCCTCCATATTCACCTCCAAGAGCTAAACCTTGAAGCAAACGAAGAATCAATACTAAAACTGGAGCAGCGTACCCAATAGTTTCAAAACTTGGAATACATCCAATTATAAAAGTAGCTCCCCCCATTAACATTAAAGTTACCATGAAAGTATATTTTCTTCCAATTAAATCGCCTAATCTTCCAAAGAAAAGGGCTCCAAACGGACGAACCACAAAACCTGCAGCAAATGTTGCTAACGTTGACAAGAAAGCAGCTGTTGGATTGTCAGAAGGGAAAAATTTAGTAGATAAAACTACGGCTAAACTACCGAAGATGTAGAAATCGTACCACTCAATCATTGTTCCCATAGAGGAAGCTGAAATAACTTTCCAGATTCCTTTTGATGATTTATTTTCGCTCATAATTTAAATATATTTAATTTGTTATTATTTTATTAAAAAGAATAGACAGCTGAAACCATTGCTCTAAAGTTACCAACATCGGTAGTATTTCCTCCAACTGATGCATCTGAATTTAAATCACCCCATGTAGCTGATGTGTATTCTAATTCAGGCGTTATTCTGAATTTATTTTGTTTAAAATCAACTCTAGCTGAAGCACGCCATACATTGTCAACGCCTCTAGTTCCAGAAGTTCCTCTCATGTATAATGCAGTGGCTCCATCTTTACCAGTTCCATCATTTTTAGTATATCCAAAAAAGAATCCTGGTGCTGTTTTAGTACTATTACTTGCAATATCAATCCAAAATGAGCTGGTTTTTGTAGCTTCATATTTTCAACTTGACCTGGTGTAGTATACCCTGCAAAACCTCCTAACATTACTAAATTATACATGTTTTCTCCAGAAATTCCATAAGCTTTAATATGAAATTTATCGGTATTGTATTTCAAATAACCAACAAACGACAAACTATTAACTTTTTCATCTGATACCAAACCATTTGAAACAATCAAAGGTTGCAACGATTTGTATTCGGCTCCTAAACCAGCAATCCAATTTTTATTTTTGAATTGAAATTGACCGTGAAATGTTGGAATTGATGAGTTAATAGAAGCGGAGTTTTGTGTGCCTCCTGTTGCGGTTGCGGTTGTAAATTCTCTTTCTTTATATGCTGTTAATGCAAAAGAAATAGTAGAAGTTAAACTGTGCTTAACTCTAATTTGTGAAGCCCAACCAAATGGATTAAATAAAATCCCTGTGCTAAAGTTAGCTACTCCTGGAAAAACCTCTGGTATAAATGTTGGGTACCAAGTTTGACCCATTGTTAACGATGTTTTAGACCATTCTAAACTAGCAAAAGCATGTCTTAATCTTAATTGTCCCACAGTTCCTTCTGTGTTCCAAAAAAATCACCTTCTAGTGTTCCCGAAGTTTTTGCTCCCCATACATTAGGCCCTTTTGCCTTAACACCTAATCTTGAAACTACAGATAAAAAATTGGATGCACCTGCATCATTAATATCTTTGCCATTAGCATCTAAAACTTCATCTAAAGGATATAGATTCAAATTATATTCTCTTACTTGAGCTGATTGTCTGGTATCCCAAATATAGTCAACTCTCGCAAAACCATAAAGATCAACCTTATATGGCTTTTCTTGTGGTTTATCCTCTTGTGAAAAGGATAGTGCCGAAATAAAAAATCCAGCAAAAATTAATACTTTTTTCATAATTTAAGTTTTGGTTAGTGTTGCATTTCTGCTTGACCAAATTCTAAAATTATGTTAAAGAAAAAAATTACAATATATAATTTTGTAAAGCAATATAGTTAATCCTTAAAACGCTCCCATTTAATAAGCATAAACTTGTCCCCTAGTTCAGTAATAATCATACCCGCTCCCGATAATCTATCTTTGTTTTGAAGGTATTCAACCAACTCATTATGCTTAAAAATCTTATAAGTAGGATGATAATTTGGATGCGGCGGCTTTTTTATTTTAAACTCCTTTACCCAATTACTAATAGATACATGTGAAACCCCAATAATGCGCTCAATTTCTCTAAAACTCAAACCTTCTAAATACAACTGCAAGGCTTTAGTTACATAGTAATCATCGATCTTTTTACCTAATTTATTGACAGTGAAGTAATAATTACAAGATTTACACAAATACCTTTGTCTGTCTTTGATTACACCGCTTTTAACAATTGAATCACTTTTGCATTTGGGACACGCTAAAATTTCCATATATATAATTTTTGCATAAATATACTAATTTTGCAAAATATACAAAAATATTGTTCGTAATTTTTCAATTATTATTTTTTACATATCGTAATTATTTATAATAAAAATTACACATAATGCAATAATTATCAAATAGTAGCCTTTTCTGTTTTTTTGAATGTTAATAAAAATATACAATTTTATCAAAAAAGTATAGTTCAGACTTTAAAATTATTTACTTAATTTGTACAAACAACACACAACTATGCAATTCGATATTCAACATACCGAATCTTCCGCTTTATACAAGCTTTTAACAGGTACTGTAATCCCAAGACCTATTGGCTGGATTTCTACTATTGATGCTAATGGAATTAACAATCTTGCCCCTTTTTCTTTTTTTAATGTGGTAAGCGAAGA
>JBILST010000278.1:0-3014 GCA_044371865.1 Flavobacterium sp. | reverse complement strand
AAGTTTAATTTTTACGTGTAAATTCTAAATTACAATTCGTAAATTTCAAATAGTAATTCGTAAATTAAATCACATTTACTTCTGCCTCAATACGAATCCCGTATTTTTCAAAAATAGTTTTTTGGATATTTTGCGCAACGTTCCAAATTTCATTTCCTGTTGCGTTTCCGTAATTCACTAAAACTAAAGCTTGTTTGGTATGAATTCCAGCATCTCCAAAACGTTTACCTTTAAAACCAGCTTGTTCAATTAACCAACCCGCAGGAATTTTTACTTCAGTTTCAGAAACTACATAATGCGGCATTTCGGGATGAAGTGCTTTTGCTTTTTCGTAAACTTCTTTTGCTATAATCGGGTTTTTGAAGAAACTTCCACTGTTACCTAATTCTTTAGGGTCTGGTAATTTGCTTTGACGAATGGCAATTACTGCATTACTAACGTCTTTTAACGTTGGGTTTTGTATGTTTTGATGCTGTAATTCGGTTTCAATAGCTCCATAAGTGGTAGAAACTTTGTGGTTTTTCTTAGTCAATTTAAAACAAACTGAAGTGATAATATATTGATTTTTCAATTCGTTTTTGAAGACACTTTCACGGTATTCAAATTTGCATTGAGCGTTTGTGAAAGTTTCAATTTCTAATGTTTTCAAGTTTAAAGCTTCGCATGAAAACATGGTGTCTTTAATTTCTACTCCATAAGCTCCAATATTTTGAATAGGAGTTGTGCCAACGTTTCCTGGAATCAATGATAAATTCTCAATACCACCAAAATTTTGATCAATACACCAAAGTACAAATTCGTGCCAGTTTTCACCAGCTTGAGCTTTTACAATGGCAAAATCATCGTTTTCTTCAACAATTTCTCTTCCTTTTAAATTAACATGAACGACTATTTTTTCGATGTCTTGTGTTAAAAGCATATTGCTCCCGCCACCCAAAATAAAAATATCGTCGTTTTCTGTTAACACTTCTTTTAATTCTGCAATCGAACTTACCGAAACAAATTGTTTGGCTTGGGCTTCAATTCCGAAAGTGTTATAATTTTTTAAAGAGAAATTGGCTTGAATATTCATCGTGGAATAATTTTTTTCAAATGTAATGTTTATGTGGTAATTTTCAAATTCAAGAATTGCTTTGTGGAAATTTAAACGCAAAGTTCGCAAAGTTTTTTAGCAAAGCACCCAAAGAAAAATCCCTTAAAATCAGCGCTTCGTAGAATCAGTTTCATCTGCGTTCCGAAATTAAATCGGAAATATTTTATACGATTGATGCGTTTCTTTAATAATCAATTCCGTTCGTTCTGCATGGGTATCAGAAATAAAAATTTGTCCAAAAACGGCATCATTCACCATGGTTACAATTTTTTGCACACGCGTTTCGTCTAGTTTGTCGAAAATATCATCAAAAAGTAAAATGGGTAATTCACCACTTTGTTTTTTCATGAATTCGAATTGCGCCAATTTCAAAGCAATCAAAAATGATTTCTGTTGTCCTTGCGAACCGAATTTCTTAATTGGGAAGCCATCAATTTCAAAAATCAAATCGTCTTTGTGAATTCCAGCACTGGTATATTGAATAATTCGGTCTTTTTGTAGTGATTCTTCTAAAAGTGAAATCAAATCTTTTTCAAATAACTGACTTTCATATTTTAAAGCAACTTTTTCATTTCCGCCTGAAATATTCGTGTGATGTTTTTCGAAAATCGGAATAAAATCATTTAAAAATTGGTTCCTTTTTCCGAAAATCAATTGTCCAGAATTACTCAATTGCTCGTTATAAATCGATAAATTATCTGCATCAAAAGTCTGATTTAATGCAAAGTATTTCAATAAAGCATTTCGTTGCGCAAGTGTTTTTTGATATTGAATCAATAATTGTAAATACTGATTGTCTAAAGTTGCAATTACACTATCAATAAATTTCCTTCTCGTTTCGCTTCCTTCTACAATCAAATCGGCATCAGAAGGCGAAATAATAACCAATGGAATTAAACCCAAATGTTCAGAAAGCTTGTCATAAACTTTGCCGTTTCGCTTAATGGTTTTTTTTTGCCCCTTTTTTAAACTGCAAACAATTTTTTCTTCTTTACTATTTTTTTCAAGTAAAGCATCAATCACAAAAAACTCTTCGCCATGTCGGATATTTTGAACTGCTAATGGGTTGAAATAGCTTTTCCCATAGGCTAAATGGTAAATTGCGTCTAAAATATTGGTTTTTCCCACGCCATTTTTCCCCACAAAACAATTAATCTTTGCGTCAAAATCAAATTCGATTTGCGCTAAATTTTTGTAATTGAGTAAAGATAGCTGTTTTAAAAACACAATTTATAAGGGTTGTTAGGTGACTAAAAATAGGACTTCTTGCAAAAGTAAATTGAAATTCTTAAAAATATCTATAAAAATGGTTTTTAATTTTAATAAAAATTATATTTTTGCACCTCATTAAATTTAAAATAAATGGCAACATATAACAAAAGAGGTTACAAAGCTCCAAAACCAGAAGAAGCTAAAGTTGAAAACGAATTTGACGAAGTAGAAGCTATTGATGTTAAAGACAGTACTACGGCTGAAGTTTTTGATACATTAGACAAAAGCGCTTCTAGAACTGAAGAGTGGGTAGCTAATAATCAAAAAGTACTTTTAGGTATTGTAGGTGCAATTGCAATAGGAACTTTAGGATATTTATTATTTAATAGATTTGTTGTTGAGCCAAAAGAAGAAAAAGCAGCAAATGAGATTTTTCAAGCACAACAATACTTTCAACAAGCAGTTGACGCTACAGAAAAAAATGATTCATTATACAATTTAGCACTTAAAGGTGGTGAAGGTAAATTAGGATTTATTGGAGTTGCAGAACAATATGAAGGAACTGCAGCAGGAAACATTGCTAATTACCATGCGGGAATGGCTTATTTAAACTTAGGAGATTTTAAAAATGCTATTACTTATTTAGAGAAATTTAAATCGGATGATGCTATTTTAAAACCATTAGCTTTAGGAGCTATTGGAGATGCTT
>JBILST010000064.1:0-10262 GCA_044371865.1 Flavobacterium sp. | reverse complement strand
AAAGAAGCATTAGATAAAGGTGCTATGGCTTTGTTTGGTGAAAAATATGGCGATAACGTTCGTATGATTGAATTTGGTGACAGTAAAGAGTTATGTGGTGGAATTCACGTGAAAAACACCGCTGAAATTTGGCATTTTAAAATTATATCAGAAGGAGCTGTTGCAGCTGGAATTCGTCGTATAGAAGCAATTACGGGTGATGCTGTGAAAGATTTTTATACTTCACAAGAGAACACGTTAGCGGAAATCAAAGAAGTATTGAAAAACCCACAAGATGTATTAAAATCAGTGGCTTCGTTACAAGATGATAATGCGAAGTTGAAAAAACAACTAGAGCAATTAGTAAAAGAGAAAATCGAAGGATTAAAAAATACGTTAGTTGCCAATTTCCAAGAAATCAACGGAATCCAATTTTTAGCAAAACAAGTAGATTTATCAATGAGTTCAACTAAAGATTTAACACAAGCTATTGGAACTTCAAAACCAAACGCGTTTGTATTTTTAGCTTCAATTGAAGATAATGCGCCAAATATTCACTGCTACATTTCAAAAGAATTAGTTGCCGAAAAAGGATTAAACGCTGGAAACGTCATCAGAGAATTAGGAAAATTCATCGACGGTAATGGTGGTGGACAACCGTTCTTCGCATCAGGAAAAGGAAAAAATGTGGATGGAATTAAAGAGGCGATTGAGAAAGCCGTTGATTACATTAAAAAATAAGTTTAAAGCATCTAAAATAGAAATCCCGACAAAATTATGTCGGGAATTTTTTTATTCCACTACGGCAATCGCTTCAATTTCAATTAGCCATTCTTGTCTTCCTAAACTTTCTACCCCAACTAAAGTACTTGCTGGATAATTTTCAGTTCCTAGAAATTCTTTTCTAACTTTTCTGAAAACAGGTAAATCAATTTCTGGATTAAAATTTACAATGTAGGTATTCATTTTTACCACATCTTTAAAAGTAGCATTGCAATTAATCAGTTGCTTTTCTAAATTTTGAAATGTGGCAATCGTTTGGGCTTCTAAATTTGCACCATCTCCAATTTGTCCAGAAATGTAAAGTGTTTTAAAATTTCCTGTTTTTACTATTACGGTTTGAGAGAAACCTTCATTTGGTTCTATGTATTCTTTTTCAATCATTTTTTAGCTAATTAAATGCTGAGTAAAAATACTCGTTTTTTGTAAAAAGTAGTTTAAATTTGAGGCCTAAACCTAAATGATTTGCAATTTACCACAAAAATACACGTTAAAGAAAGCTGTTTTCCAATCAATTACAATTCGAAAATCTTGCTAATAGGTTCCTGTTTTGCTGAAAACATTGGGGATAAATTTCAGTATTTTAAGTTTCAATCTTTTGTAAATCCGTTTGGAATTATTTTTAATCCGGTTTCTTTAGAAAAGTTAATTCGTCGTTCGGTTGAAAATAGAAAATTTACCGAAAATGATATTTTCTTTCACAAAGATTTATGGCACTGTTTTGAATTACATTCTGAATTATCAAATCCAGACAAAGAAACATTTTTAAATAATTTAAATTCAATGGTCGAATTGACACATCGACAAATTGAGACTGTAACACATTGCATTATAACCCTAGGCACGTCGTGGGTGTATCGAAACATTGTATCTAAACAAATTGTGGCTAATTGTCATAAAGTGCCGCAAAAAGAATTTACAAAAGAATTACTGCCGATTCATCAGATTGAAGAAAGTTTAGAAAGCATAATTTCATTAATGCATACGGTTAATCCAAATTGCAAATTTATATTTACTATTTCACCCGTTCGTCACATAAAAGACGGATTTACAGAAAACACATTAAGTAAAGCACATTTAATTGCCGCAATACACAAAACAATCAACCATCATACATCACCTATCTCCTATTTTCCTTCTTACGAAATCATGATGGATGAATTACGGGATTATCGTTTTTATGCAGAAGACATGTTGCATCCCAGCCAAACAGCAATAGACTACATTTGGATTAAATTCTTTGAAAATTACATTTCAGAATCTGAATTTGGACTGATGAATGAGATTTGTTCCATTCAAAAAGGATTAAAGCACAGACCGTTTAATCCAAACACAGCAAGTCATCAAAAATTTCTAGCGGATTTAAAAACAAAAATGACAACTATTGAAAAAAAGTTGCCATTTATATCTTTTGAAAGTGAATAAACTAACTATTTAGCATTTCAATTTCTAATTGTACGTTTTCCCAATCTTCTAATAACTGCTCTAACTCCTTTTTCTTCTTTTCGTAGGCAGCAAAAAACGTAGCATCTTCGATATGCTTATCAAAATTTGAAGCTAGTGCCTTATCATCTAATTGAATATCTTTTTCCAGTTGCTGAATTTGACTTTCAATTTTACTCAATCTATTTTGTAATGATTTGGCTTTCTTTTGGTCTTCGTAAGAAATATTTTTCACAACTTTATTACTGCTTGCATTCGAAACCACTTCTTTCTTTTCAATTTCACGCATATTCATGGCGTTTTTCTGTTCTAAGAAGAAATTAATGTCTCCTAAATATTCTCTGATTTTCTGATCTTTGAATTCATACACAATATTAGACATACCTTGCAAGAAATCACGGTCGTGAGACACCAACAACAAAGTACCTTCAAATTGCTTTAAAGCGGCTTTTAAAACGTTTTTAGACTTAATATCTAAGTGATTCGTTGGCTCATCCATTACCAAAACGTTTATCGGTTGTAAAAGCAATTTACAAAGCGCCAAACGATTTCGTTCACCACCCGAAAGTACTTTTACTTTTTTCTCTACATCATCGCCACGGAATAAAAAAGAACCCAACATATCGCGCACTTTTGAACGATTTGTGTCGGTTGCAGCATCTTCCATTGTTTGCAATAAAGTGATTTCGCCATCTAAATACTCTGCTTGATTTTGAGCAAAATAGCCCAATTGGACATTGTGACCTAATTTTATAGAACCTTCGTATTCAAATTCGTTTACAATGGCTTTCATAAACGTTGATTTACCTTGTCCATTTTGCCCAACGAAAGCCACTTTACTACCACGTTCTACTAAAAGTGAAATATCTTTTAAAATAGTTTTATCACCATAAGCTTTGGTAACATGTTCTGCTTCAACAACAACTCTTCCCGGTGTTTGGGAAACCGGAAACGAAATATTCATCACCGAATTATCGTCTTCATCCACTTCAATTCGTTCTACTTTATCTAGTTTTTTAATCAAAGATTGCGCCATCGAAGCTTTTGATGCTTTGGCACGGAATTTCTCAATTAGCTTTTCAGTTTCTTCAATTTTTTTAGCTTGATTTTTTTGTGTAGCCAATTGCTTTTCGCGAATTTCCTGACGCAACACTAAATATTCAGAATACGGTTTGTTGAAATCGTAAGCTTTACCTAATGAAATTTCAATAGTACGATTCGTCACATTATCCAAAAACATTTTATCGTGCGAAACAATTACAACTACGCCTGGAAAATTTCGTAAAAAACCTTCTAACCAAATGATACTTTCAATATCCAAGTGATTTGTTGGCTCATCCAAAAGTAAAATATCGTTTGATTGCAATAATAATTTTGCTAATTCGATACGCATTCTCCAACCACCCGAAAAAGTATCGGTTTGATTATCAAAATCTTCCCTTTTAAACCCAAGACCTAATAGAATTTTCTCGGTATCACCTACATAATTATAACCACCTAACATTTCATAATGATGAGTTACATCACTCAATTCCTCAATTAAATCAGAATATTCCTGACTTTCATAATCAGTTCTAGTCACTAATTGGTGATTGATTTCATCGATACGAAATTCAGCACGCTTAATTTCTTCAAAAGCTTGATAAGCTTCTTCTAAAACGGTTCTTCCTTTTACAAAATCAATATCTTGACGAAGAAATCCCATTTTAACCTCTTTTTCAGTTGCAATCTGACCAGAATCGGGTGCAAAATCTTTCGCCAAAATTTTCAACATGGTTGATTTTCCAGCGCCGTTTTTTCCCACTAGTCCTACTCTATCGCCAGAACCTAGTCTAAAAGTTACTTCTTCAAAAAGATAAGTTCCACCAAATGAAACCGATAAATTATGTATGTTTAGCATTTAATTAATTTAAATGTTTGTTGTAAAAAAGTTACGATTCAAGTAAACTTAAAATTCAACAAACAAATTGATATATGTAATAATTGTTACACATAGAATAGTTAGTTATTGTACCTTTGTGTAAAATATTTTGCAAATGTTAAAAAAAGGATCCATATTAAATAGTATTTTAACAGGAAGTTGTCCAACTTGCCATGAAGAAAGCATGTATTTAGACAAAAATCCGTATAATGTTATGAATGTTTACAAAATGCATGAAAATTGCAGCCATTGCGGAACCAAATATAAAATGGAACCTTCATTTTTTTACGGAGCAATGTATGTAAGTTATGCACTTGGAATTGCATTTGGAGTTGCTGCTTTTATAATTACCTATTTCTTTATTGGTGAAAAAAGTTTAATCAACAATTTCATCGTCATTATAATTACATTAATTGTATTTATGCCTGTGATTATGAGATTATCAAGAAACATATGGATTAATATGTTTATGTCATACGACAAGGATTGGAAACAACATAAAGGAGAAAAGAAAGCTACTTTAAGATAAATAAAAAACCGAAACAAATTAGTTTCGGTTTTTTTTATAACATCTAACAATATCAATTTCTTTTTCCAACGGAAGTTGATTTTCAATGTGTTCAAAAAGCTGATTAGCCAAATAAGGCCCAAGCATCACACCGCGCGTTCCTAAACCATTTAAAACATGCAATTGCGAATGATTTGGATGTGTTCCTACAAGTGGTCTTCTGTCTTTAACTGTTGGTCTTACACCTGCAAAATGTTGAACAATCTCAAAATCGCATGAAATTAATTCAGTCAATTTTTCTATTAATTCTTGTTTTCCCGCTTCAGTAGGATTATTTGATTTATCCGACCAATCATATGTTGCCCCAACTTTATACAAATCATTACCAATTGGTAGCATAAAAACACTTGACTTTATCACAACATCTAAATTTAGATTTGGAGCTTTAATAATAAGCAGTTCACCTTTTGTACCATCCAAAGGTAAATCGTTAAAATAAGGATTAGCATGTAATCCGAAGCCTTCGGCAAAAATGATATTTCTAGCTTTTATGCTTTTATATTGAATTCCGTTTTCCAAAAATTCTATTTCATCATATTGAAAACCTTCGTCAGAAAAAATTTTTAGTGATTTAAGATAATTAGAATAGGCTTCAATTAGAGTTGAAATATTTAAATAACCCGTATGATTCACTTTTCCATAGTGAAAGGGAGACGCAATACTCTCATAAGAACTTGTAACTAATTTAGGAGCTAAAAAAGGAGCTAAATTAGGTTTGTCAGCAGCTTGAAACCAATTATTTTGCTCTTCAACTGAATATAACTTACGAAGAATTGGCAATTCGAAATCGAAAACCACATTTAATTTAGCTTGAATATTATGATACAATGGAAAAGCAAAATCAATTTGCTCTTTGGCTTTCCAAACTTCACTAAAGCGTTTTAAAACAACAGGATTATATAACCCACCAGCAACACGAGAGGAAGGTTGTGAATTATTATCAAAAACAAAAATTGATTTATTATTTTGCAAAGCAATTTCTGCAAATGAAATTCCGGCTAAGCCATTTCCTACGATTATATAATCTATCATGGTGTAAAATTAAAAAACTCTTACCAATGGTAAGAGTTTTTTTAAATGAAATTGGAGAAATATTATTAATAATTCCACATATCTTGTTCGAAGTCACGAATCTTTTCTTTTACACGATCAGATTCTAATAATTGCATTTGAGCATTTTCTTTCATATAGTCAGCAATCTTACGGTCTCCGTAAACATTTTCTTCTAAGTAAATCATTCCACTAAAACGACGTGCATTTAACATGTGGTCAAATGTAAACGGCATAGCTGAATTTCTATTATTGAATGCTGTAGCTTCATGTAAAATATCTCTTGTTGAAGGGAAATAAACCCAAAACAATTCAACCATCTCTGGGTTTGGATTATCCATCTCATAAACATCAGGAACAACTGGACAAATACCTAATAAACGATATTTCAATTCTCCTTGTCTTTTATCAAAATACCAATAACCTACAACCTTATAAGCATCTACATTATAAGCTTCAATTTCAGTTTTTCTGATATATTCTTCAGAAATCTTTTTTGTCCCTTTTCTGTATGCTTCAATATCTTCATTCATTTGTTCACGACCAACATCAGTAGTGTCAACTTTGAACAAAGAAGCTTCAATATCTTTTAAAGTTTTTTTAGATGTAAAATAACTAGAATCATAAACTTCAGTTATAGATCCATCTTTAATACCTTTAACTAAAACATTGTAAAGAGGTCTTCTATCTGGAGACGACATTACATCACCTTCCACAGGAAAATATAAAGGAAAATTTACTCTTTCATCAAGATCAATAATTTCCCAAATACGTTTACCCATTAAGATATCACGATCATGAACGTAACCATAAGGAAGTGGTTTGTCATTATCAGCACTTAATTCTGCTTCCGTTTTTTTCCCGATTTGATCAGGTGTCTTAGCATTTAATAAGTTTGATTGAGCAAAAGTAGTAGTACTTAAAACTAAAACTAAAATTGCAATACTATTTCTCCAATTCATTTTATTCATTTTTTATTTGGTTTATACTATAAACTCAAATTCATTTAAATTATTGTATTTCGTAAGTACAAGGTGATACTCTCTTAGATTCTTGATCGATACCAACGAACTTAGCTTTAATTTCATTAATGATAATAACATCACCTTTTGAAGCTTTAGCAATTACAGCTCTTGCACGAGAATCCATTTTGCTACCAGAAACAACAACTGTAGGTTGACCAGGAACTTTAATGTTAAATTGAGTTACATTTACAGTTACAGGAAAATCAAAATCTTCCATAATAGCAGTCACAGAACAAACTTCTAAATTATTTTTAGGCCCTTTATTCTTATCAGACCCACCAACTTTTCCTGTTGGAGCTGGTAAACCTTTAATACGGAAAGCTTGTTTACTTGTAAATGATTTCCCATCAGGTAAAGTAGCTGTTACATTAATAGTAACTTCACTTCCTGAACCAGCTTTAAGCACATACTGACCTGGTTTTGGACCTGCAGACATACCTGGAGCACTAGCTTTTACTTTGTCAGAAGAAATACCAGGTACAGAAACCGAAATAGGGTTAGGTACACCACGGTAAACAACATTCATTTTATCTGCAGAAATAATAGCTTGATTTGGTTTTGGAACTACAACATATTGACCTTCGAATTCAATTGGCACTGGCTTACCGTCTTCAGTAAACACAAACTTACCTGTTATATCTTTTTCACCAACTGAACCACCTACGGTTTTGAAAAGAGCTTGACCATTATCAATACTGTAACTTGCTCCGTTAACTTTAAAATCAGTTGGAACTGTAGAATCGTCATACTTACCTAAAACAACTCTACCTGAAACAGCTTCACCTTGGAATACAACGTTTTTATCAAAAACTACAATAGCTTTGTATTTTTTCATAGAAATTGCAGCTTCCATAGTATTACCCATTAATAAGTTATAAATATCTTGCTCTGCTTTTTTTATGTCATTCTGCATAGCTGTTAACTTAGAAACAGTTGCAATAGCAGGGAACCCTTTATAATGATAATCTAAATATTTCTTTTTAACACCATCTCCGTCAGTAACGTCATTAGTATTAAAAGTTTTTTCAAATTTATCTAAGAAAACTTTGTACTTTACATCATTTCCAAAAACAGCTTTTACACTTGTTCTAAAAGCATCAATTTTACCAACGATTTCTTTTCCTTTAGCTGAGTAACCATCTCCTTGAAACCATGCTTCATCAATTGTACTTTTATCCATTGATTCATAAGGTAATTTACCTTTATTTGCACCGCTTTCTTCAAGTGGAAAATCTTTATTGATATCAGATTTTATAGATTCAATGAACTTAAATATATCTTCAGCTAACGGTTTAACCTTAACAGCAATATCGTAAGGTCCTTTAAACTGAGCTGGGGCATCTTCTGCTTTAGATTTTAACTGATCAAAAATTGCAGCATTAGATTCTTTTGCATCTGAATTAATTACTTCGAATTTTTCATTCATTAATCCAAAAGCTGATAATACTTCTTTTGACATATTTAATGCCAACATTGCGATGAAAACCAAGTACATTAGGTTAATCATCTTCTGTCTAGGGGTTAATTTTCCTCCTGCCATTTTTTCTTTAAATTAGTTTTAATTAATAAATATTTAATGATAAAACTAATTATCCTCTGTTACTCATAGCAGTAAGCATTCCTCCATAAACTGCATTTAAAGATGCAATATTAGAAGTCATAGATTGCATTTGCTCTTTTAATTTAGCAGCATTTTCAGCAATCTCTTTATTAGCTTGTGCGTTTTTATCTGCACTCTCTAATTGTACTTTGTATAATCCATTTAAAGCTTCCATTTGCGAAGCAGCTGTTGACATTTCTTCAGCATATTTCTTTTGTCCTGCCATAGCATCAACTGTAGGAGAAATAGATTTAGCAGCACCTTCAAAATTTTTGATACTGTTTCCTAAACTTGCCATTAATTCACCATCAATTTTAGCTTCTTTTAACATAGAATCTAATTTTTGAGATAATAAACCTTGAGCATCAGCTGGGTTTTCTTTTTTATCTTTAGCTTTAGCTTCACCACCTGCTAATTCAGGGTAAACTAAAGACCAATCTAATTCGTGTTCTACTGGTTCAAACGCTGATAAAGCGAAAATTGCAGCTTCAGTTAATAAACCAATAACAAGCATTGGTCCTGCTCCAGGCCAGTGCATCAATTTGAATAATGCTCCAACGATTACTACTGCCGCTCCCATTCCGTAAAGGAATCCCATCACTTTTTTGCTTAAAATTGCCATAATAAATAAAATTTTAGTTAGTTAAGTTAATTATATAAAAATTGGTTAAATACTATTTTGGTCTGTTACCTGTAGCCGCAGTACCCATGTAATCTTGAACAGTTCTGAAACCGATGTAACTTCTTGCAGAATCTGCATACTCATAATCACGAGTAGAAACCTGTAAGAAATAAGCAACATCTTTCCATGAACCACCACGAACAACTTTTCTTTGGTTTTTCTTATCAGCTACATGTGGATTCATAGTTGAAACAAACTCATATGCTTCTGCATAGTAAGAAGACTCTGTCCATTCTGATACGTTTCCTGCCATGTTATACAAGTTGAAATCATTTGGCTCATAAGACTTAGCCTCTACCGTATATAATGCTCCATCAGCAGCATAATCTCCACGATTAGGTTTGAAGTTAGCCATAAAACAACCTCTGTCATTTTTAGCATAAGGACCTCCCCATGGGTAAGTTCCTCCTTCAATTCCACCTCTAGCAGCATATTCCCATTCAGCTTCTGTAGGTAAACGGAATGAATTTACTTGATCTCTACCTTTTTTCTTTTTAATGTATCCATTTTTATACATAGTTCTCCATGCACAAAATGCTTTTGCTTGATTCCAAGAAACTCCCACTACAGGATATTCTCCATAAGCTTGGTGCCAAAAATAATCATTATGCATTGGCTCGTTATATGAATAAGCAAAATCTTTTATCCAAGCTGTTGTATCAGGATAGATTTCAATTGGTGGCGCATCTTCATAAAAGTTCTTACGACCTTTCTTTTTAACTGCTTTATTTAAGTCCACTTGATTGTACTTAAATTTCAACTTAGAAGCATCAACTGTTTTCAAGCCATTATAAGACTCAGACTCAGGCAAGTACATTGAATCCATTACTTCAACGTAATGCTCATCAGGATATTTACCAGGCTCTTTGATTAGCTTGATTTTTTTATTTAATTTTCTACCTGCATAGATATCATCATCAGTACCAACACTGTAATAATTCTCATACATGTACTTGTCGTACGGTGTCATTTTTTCAGGATCAACGTCAGCAAAGGCAAAATCACCAATACTTCCGCCTTTTCCTCCACCAGAACCTGGCTTTTGTCCTTGCTCATCTGCAAGAATAGCTAAACGGGTTCTAATTGTCGAATCTTTTACCCATTCAACAAACTGACGGTATTCACTATTAGTGATTTCTGTTTCATCCATATAGAATGAACGTACCGTAACTGTCTTTGTAGGCGCGTCTTGAATGTTAGCTAAATCATCATCG
>JBILST010000277.1:0-3029 GCA_044371865.1 Flavobacterium sp. | reverse complement strand
GTGTTTTTGTTGAGAGTAGGAAATGCTAAACAATAAAAGCAAAAAAGGATAAACTATATAGTTTATCCTTTTTGTAATTATTTTTAGTTTTTTTTAAGTACCACGCGAAGGTATTCACGCGGGAGCGGGGGATTAAAATTTATCTAAATCATCTTTCCAAGAATTGTCTCCCTTTAGCATTTTTTTATAAATTTCTGTTTCAAAAACAAATGTTTGATTGAGTTTATTTTGAATCAAAGCCAGATTTCTATCGTGTTCATCAATTTTATAGAAAATTTTAAAATCTCCTTTAAGTTCATTTAATAGATATTCGAAAATAATACTAATATATTGTTCTAAAAATTTAATTTCATTCACAGAACTATGATTGTTTAATAAATCAGGAAGAAAAATTGATTTAAATTTTAAAATCTCTGAAAGACTAAAATCTTTATTTTTTAACCTTTCATCATTTGGTCTTAAATAACATTCAATACTTGAATAATTTTTATTTCTGTAAAAAATAATTTCGCATTTTTCAAATAAAACCTCATAAAAAGGATTTTTTTCTTGTAAATAATAATCTAGTCTCCAATTATGATTTTTTAGGACTATAATTATAATATCTGAAAACATATCTTTTCCTTTCATTAATTATTTCTTTTTACAAAGTAATCACCTTCTTGAATATATCCTTTTGATTCTAAATATTTAATTTCTCTTGCAAAATGTGTAGGCGAACCATCAGCATTTATTAAGTTTTCTGAAGTTCGTTTTGAAACAACCTTAATCTTATCTCCTCTTGCAATGATTTTATCTAACCAAGGCGCATTGTGTTTTGTCCACCATTCATCATTAATTAATTTCCATCTTTTTGCATCATCTTTAATTTTTGCGTGTTTTTTTATTATTTTTTCCCATGCTTTATTATTACTTAACCTAGAATAACCAACAGATGTTTTTTTATTATTTACAACTTTCATAGTTGATGAAATTAAATCGATATCTTTTGCTCTTCCAACTAATGAAGTTGTATTAGGTTTATATTTTGCGCTTTTCCATAAAACACGCAAAGCATCATCAGAAAACCTACCTGACTTTAAAAATAAATTTATTTCCTCAACTCCTACCAATAGAGTTATTCCTTCAAACATTAATTTTCCTTGTTCATAGGCTTCAACATCTTCACCTTTAGCTCCTGATAATTTTTCTACTTTGACTTTAATATTCTCAGCCATATATGCCATAAATTTGCCAGCAGCTTCTTTGTCAGTAAAAATCTTTAAAACAGCATCGTATTGTTCTCTTCTAACTTTACCATATCTCTTTTCCCATTCGTCAGGATTTTCGCTTAACCAAAAAGCCTCTACTGCTAAATCCCACATACCTTGACCAGATTCAAATGCAGCATCCGCCATTCCAGCAAAGTAAGCTAAATCTGGTCTACCTTTCCACCAGCTTTCAGGAATTATAGGTCCTCTACCATCAAAATCAATAAGAAAAACTGGATTATTTCCACCATAAGAATAAGGTGAAAAATTGGGATAATATAAATCGTCAGGATCGATAGTGCAAAATCTTCCTAATCTAGGATCATATATTCTCGCTCCAAAATTATAGCTATTTCCTTCGCCTTTTAGCTCATCGTCTTTTTCTTGTCCTTGGAAGCCGTAGCGGTAGCTATTGCTGCTTCCGTGGCGGTTAGGCACGAGCATTCCGAAAGGATAGTAATACTTCCTATGTAAGAACGTAGGGTAAATGTACTAAAAAAAATATTTATTGATATTATTCCAAAATTAAAAGTAGAAATTACTTTTTTATTTTCTCAAATTCAAACAATTAAAAATCCAAATATCAACTTACTTTAGTCAACTTTTTAGTACCCGGAGTGGGAATCGAACAAGTTATTTTAGACTTTTTGGTAAATCAACATAACAAATAGTATATATAAAAACAGGAAGCTAAATCAATATTTAATCCCCACCTACAAACGTTTTATTGAAAATAAACTGAGAGAACAATACAATTTCAGTGGTGTTCCCATAGATATTTATTTCAGACAGAAATAGTAGAAAACCGAAGTTAACGCTTCGGTTTTTTTGTGTTTATTGTTAAACTTTTCGTAAGAAAATTTTTATTCACACAATAAATATTTTATTTCGCTGTTAATTACACTTTACAACTTTTAATTCCTTTTCTATGTTTAAAAATTTTATTTATCTAGTAGCATTGCTTTTTTGTACTTTATCTAGCTTTGGTCAAAATTCAATTTCGTTAAAAGGAAAAATTATAGATAAAAACACTTCGGTTCCTTTAGAATCGGCTACTATTTATTTAAAATCTGCAAAAGATTCAACTTTGATTGATTATACGATTTCAGATAAAAATGGAAATTTTGCTTTTAAAACAAAAAAAATGGATAATCCCATCTATTTTAAAATTTCTTATATTGGATACTATGATTATTCAGAAAAAATAGAAAATTTAAAAGCAGATAAGGATTTTGGTTCAATTAGACTCGAAGAAAATGTAAGTTCTTTAAAAGAAGTTGTAATACAATCAGAAGCTCCGCCCGTTACCATAAAAAATGATACTTTAGAATTTAATGCTTCCTCATTTAAAGTTCGCCCTGATGCCAATGTGGAAGCCTTATTAAAGCAACTTCCAGGCGTTGAAATCGACGAAGAAGGTAAAATTACAGTTAATGGAAAAGAAGTGAATAATATCTTGGTGAACGGAAAACCTTTCTTTGGTAAAGATGGTAAAATTGCAACACAAAATTTACCAGCAGAAATTATCGACAAAGTCCAAGTAACGGACACTAAAACCAAAGAAGAAGAATTATCGGGTCAGAACGCCACATCAGACGAAAAAACAATCAATTTAACCATTCAGGAAGATAAAAATAAAGGCGTTTTTGGTAAAGTCAACGCTGGTTATGGAACCGACGACAGATACGAATCGAGTTTATTGTTTAACTATTTTAAAGACACTCAAAAAATTAGCCTCTTAGGATCTTCAAACAATGTTAATTCAATTGGATTTTCAAT
>JBILST010000276.1:0-3033 GCA_044371865.1 Flavobacterium sp. | reverse complement strand
TTTCTACGTTAGAAAGTAGATTTAACTCACAATTATTTATTGTTTAATCAGTATTTGGTCTAATATTTGATTTTTTCAATGTTTTTATGGTGATTAGGAATTAATAAATTAAACAATAATTAAAAAATGAAGCAATTATTTCTTGTACTTTTACTTTTAGGAGCTTTTATTGCTAATGCTCAAGATAACATCAATCAATTAGATGACAAAGGAAATCGTCATGGTTTGTGGAGAGGAACTCATAAAGAATCGAATAGAATTCGTTATGAGGGTACTTTTAATCATGGAAACGAAACGGGTATATTTAAATATTTTGATGATACTAAAGCTGCAACTGTAATTGCAACACGTGATTTTTCAAAAGGAGATGGTTCTTGTTATGCCATTTTCTATGATCAAAAAGGTAATAAAGTTAGTGAAGGAACTTTGTCAAATAAACTACCATCAGGTGAGTGGAAGTATTATCATTTTGAATCAAAACAGTTAATGACTATAGAATTTTATAAAAACGGAAAGTTAGAAGGCGTTAGAAAGGTTTTTTATAAAGATGGAACAATTGCTGAAGAAACTAACTATAAAATGGGGGTTAAAGTTGGAAATTCCAAAACTTATTCTGAAAAAGGTCAATTAATAGATTCTCATATCTATAAAAACGGACAATATGATGGTATAGCAACTTATTATGATGGAATGGGGAATAAAATGTATGAAGGAAATTATGTTAATGGAAAACGTGTCGGTATTTGGAAATTTTTTGAAAAAAATAAAGTAATTAAAGAAGTAAAAGCAGCAAAATTTAGTAAAGAATTAATAAAATACGAGCAAAGAAATACACAAGAAGTGTCAAAAACGCTCGATCAATTGAAACAAGAAAAAGGAGGGCAGGAATAAATGAAACGAGTAGTAGTTGGACTTTCTGGAGGGGTAGACTCAAGTGTTGCCGCTTATTTATTAAAAGAACAAGGTTATGAAGTTATCGGGTTGTTTATGAAAAATTGGCACGATGATTCAGTTACAATTTCTAATGAATGCCCTTGGTTAGAAGATAGTAATGATGCCTTGTTAGTGGCTGAAAAATTAGGAATTCCTTTCCAAACGGTTGATTTGTCAGAGCAATACAAAGAAAAAATTGTCGATTATATGTTTAATGAATACGAAAAAGGAAGAACTCCAAATCCTGACGTATTGTGTAACCGTGAAATTAAATTTGACGTTTTTATGAAAATTGCAATGTCTTTAGGTGCTGATTATGTAGCAACGGGACATTATTGCCGCAAAGGAACACTTGAAAAAGACGGAAAAGAAGTATATCAATTATTAGCAGGTAAAGATGACAATAAAGATCAATCGTATTTTTTATGTCAATTATCACAAGAGCAACTTTCAAAAGCTTTATTTCCCATTGGCGAATTAACAAAACCAGAAGTTCGTGAAATTGCATCTAAATTGGATTTGATTACTGCTGAAAAGAAAGATTCACAAGGGCTTTGTTTTATTGGCAAAGTTCGATTACCCGAGTTTTTACAACAAAAATTACAACCAAAAGAAGGAATTATTATTGAAATTCCTGCTGAAGCAATTGTGTATACTCAAGAAAAACCTCAATTCAGTTCAGAAGAAGAGGCTTTTGCTTTTGAAGCCAAACGAATTGATTACTTAAAAGTGTCTGGTAAAGTTATGGGCAAACATCAAGGTGCTCATTATTTCACAAAAGGACAACGTAAAGGGTTAAATGTTGGGGGAACAAAAGAACCTTTATTCATCATTGAAACAGATGTAGACAAGAATATTGTTTATACGGGTCAAGGTAATCAACATCCTGGTTTGTTTAAAAAAGCATTATTTATAGCAAATGACGAAGTGCATTGGATAAGAGAAGATTTAGCTTTGAAAGAAGGTGAAGAAATGGAGGTAATGGCAAGAATTCGTTACCGTCAACCTCTTCAAAAGGCAACATTACATCAATATAAAGAAGGAATGTATGTTGTGTTTGAAAAGCCACAATCTGCAATTACAGAAGGACAATTTGTGGCTTGGCACCATAAGGATGAAGTTTTAGGTAGTGGTGTTATTGCTTAATAAAATTATAATTCTTCAATTAAAATAAGTAAATTTGGTTATGATAAACTCATTTATATGAAGAATTTCTTATTTTTTGTACTATTTATTTTTAATTTAGGCTTTTCTCAAGAAGATGCTTGGGTTTATTTTAACGATAAGCCTGACGCTGTTTCTTATTTAACAAATCCATTATCAATGCTTACTCAACGTTCTCTTGATAGAAGAGCCGCGCAAGGAATTGCATTAGATAATACAGATGTTCCAATAGCCCAAACCTATATTGATCAAGTTGATTTAGCAACAGGTATTTCTGTTTTGGCAAAATCAAAGTGGCTGAATGCTTTGCATGTTAGAGGGACTCAAACAGATATCCAAGCCTTAACGAGTTTGCCATTTGTAAATTCGATTGAGTTTGCAAATCACACATTAAATAATAGAAGTATAGCTACAAATAATTCTCAAGTCAATAAACAAATGAATGTTGAAATTACATATAATTATGGTACTTCAGCTAATCAAATTCAAATGTTAAATGGACACTTATTACATGAGCAAAATTATACGGGTGCAGGGAAAATTATTGCGGTTTTAGACTCAGGTTTTTTAAATGTAAATACGGTTCAACCATTCCAACGTCTTTTTACAAATAATTTAATATTAGGAGGTTACAATTATGTAAGTCAAAGTTCTGATGTTTATACATTGCATAATCACGGAACGATGGTGCTTTCTTGCATGGGTGGTTATGTAGATGGTCAATTAATCGGTACAGCTCCAGATGCCCAATATTATTTATTTGTTACCGAAGATGTAGCTGGAGAAAATCCAGTTGAAGAAAGTTATTGGGTTGAAGCTGCAGAAGAAGCCGATAGGTTAGGAGTTGATGTAATTACGTCATCACTTGGTTATTTTGGTTATGACAATCCAAATTACAGTCATACATATAGTCAATTAACAGGAAATCAGGCTTTT
>JBILST010000275.1:0-3035 GCA_044371865.1 Flavobacterium sp. | reverse complement strand
CCCTCCAGTTTTATATTGAATTTCAAAAATAGATTCAGGTCCGTTCTCATTTGCCGCACCCCATAATCTTGCATAATCACTAACTAAACTATAAATTTTTGAATCAACTACTTTATTTAAAGCAGTCACAGCTGCAGGTTTATCACCTTTGGTTAAGTATACTTTACCTAAAAGTGTATTCACTGCACCTTTTGTTACGCGACCAAGATCTGCTGCTGCATAACTAGCTGGCAATAAAGGCTCAGCAGCAATTAAATCAGTAATGATTTGATTGTACACATCGTTTGCAGGATATTGCTTTAAGTCAACATCTGCAGGTGAAGCAGCATCTACTAATTGTAAAGGTATGTTACCAAAGATAATTGCTAAATTATAGTACAACAAAGAACGAATGTACAATGCTTCTCCTCTATATCTTTTCTTTAAAGCATCAGGAACAGAAGAACCGTCTAATTTATCTAAAAAGATATTACAACGTGCAATACCTCTATAAGAGTCAGACCATGCATTTGATAATTCATTCGCTGTTGTGATTTCTTTAAATAATTCAACATCGCAAAGCGATTGCGCAATACCATTACAACCTCCACCGTTCGATGTATTATCAGACCTCATTTCATTTAATAATAAATATGTTTTACCATATGTACCATTCAATTGAAGTGCATCATATAAGCCATTAACAGCAACTGCAAAATCAGCTTCGGTTTTGTAAGCAGACTTAATATTTCTTTCAGAAATTGGAGATAATTCCGTAAATTCTTTAGTACATGACGAACTTACTAGAATTAATAAGGCGTATAGAATATATTTTTTCATAATAGTTTATTTATTCTTTTAATTAAAATGTAAGGTTAAAGCCTAAAATAAAAGTTCTAGAGATTGGATATGCTCCATAATCTTCTCCAGGAACTAAATTATTTGTAGCTTGTTGTTGAACTTCTGGATTAAACCCTAAATAATTTGAAAATATGAATAAATTGGTACCAGTAAGATATACTCTTGCTTTTTTAGATAAGCCTTTAACAGGGAATTCATAACCTAATGTTACATTTCGTAATCTAATATAAGAGCCATCTTCCACCTGAAAAGAGGAAGCTCTCATATTAGTACCATGCAAGCCAGAGTTGCTATCTCCTCTTGGAATTTTACCATTACCTGGTTTTTCTGGAGATACCCATCTTTCTTTATATGCTGCGTAAGAGTTAAAGTTAGCTTCACCATTGAAAAGATGTCTTTGGGTTAAGTTCAAAATTTCTCTACCCTCTACACCTTGAATAAAGACGCTTAAATCAAAATTGGCATATCTAAATTTATTCGTGATACCATAAGTAAAATCAGGCATATAGTTACCAAGTGTAGTTCTGTCTAAAGGAGTGATTTGACCATCTCCGTTTACATCTTTGAACTGTAAATCACCAGGTCTTGCGCCACCTGTACCAACTAATAAATCTTTTGGTGCAGCTTTAATTTGATCCATTGTTTGATAAACTCCAACCACTTGATAGCCATAATAACTACCTACTGGATCGCCAATTCTTGTGATATGTCTTATATCTCCAGCACTACCAACGCTCAAAATTGGGTCTCCGGTAGGGCCAAGTTTTAATACTTTGTTTCTATTAGCACTGATATTAAAATCTGTTGACCATTGGAACTTACCAACTGTGTTTCTGGTATTTAATGTAAACTCAACCCCTTTATTTAAAACCTCACCAACATTCGTTAATGCAGTTGTAAAACCAGCAGAAGAAGGAATATTTACATTCAATAATAAGTCAGAAGTAACACTATGATAATAATCAAACCCACCATAAATACGATCATTGAATAAACCAAAGTCTAATCCAATATCGAATTGTTTTTTAGACTCCCAGCTTAATTGATCATTATTTAATGTGGATCTACCAATACCATTCACTAGTGTATTACCTAATACATAACTCGCATTATTTAATAAACCAATTGAACCGTAGTTTGGAATCTGGAAGTTACCAGTAAGACCATAACTCGCTCTAAATTTCAATTCATTTACAAATTCCACATTGGTCATAAATGATTCTTGGTCAATTCTCCAACCAGCAGATATAGATGGGAATACACCGGTTTGATTGCCAGTTCCAAATCTTGATGATTTATCAGATCTAATTAATGCAGACATTAAATACTTGTCTTTAAATGAATAGTTGGCTCTTGCTAATGCAGAAACTAAAGTCCATTGTTCTTTCACTGCAGAACCACCGGTAACAATGCCACCACTTACTGTTTTTACTTGATCATCTGGAAAACTATTTGCCTGGATAAATTGCAAGTCGTTGTTTTGTTTTTGTGCAGTATAACCTCCAAGCAATGTTAATGTATGGTCATTCAATGTTTTAGAATAATCCAATGTATTTTCCCAAATCCAATTTAAACCTTGTGAAGAACTAGATTTAGCAAATGGGTCTGGTCTTGTTGCGCCTCTGTATAATAAGCTAACACCTTTATAATAGGACTGTTGGTAATTATCTAGATCAACCCCAATATATGTCTTGAATGACAAATCAGTTAAGATATTATACTTAAGATATGCATTTCCAAATATCCTAAGGTTTCTGATATTTTCTTTAATTGCTTGCATTGTTGCCAAAGGATTGTTAGCAGTAGTCATGTACGCACCCAATTGATTTTGGTTATCAGACTGGTTGATACTTCCATTAGGTAAATAAGGTTTAACCACTGGAGAGTGCACCATTGCATCATAGATAATCCCTGGAGGTAAAGCAAAATAAGGACCATTGGCTGGCAAACGATTATTGTCTGTAAAAGCAATATTAATACTAGAACCAATTTGTAGTTTAGAGGAAAAATCATCTACCACATTAGCTCTAAAAGTATAACGATCAAATTTAGAACCTTTAATAGTACCCTCTTCTGTATAGTATCCAGCTGAAGTATAATAGGTCATATTATCTTTTCCACCACTTATAGATAAATTATAATTTGAAACCATCCCTTTTGAAAGTACCAAGCTTAACCAATCAGTGTTAGTGCCA
>JBILST010000274.1:0-3036 GCA_044371865.1 Flavobacterium sp. | reverse complement strand
TTTAATTAAAAGAGCTGATACAAATGAAGGAATGGCTTTGTTTTTTGGGGCTGGAACTTCGTTTGAAAAAGAATATATTTTTAAAATTATAAAAGATGAATAAGATATTATTTTTTGTTTTGCTTGCTTTTCAATTACAAGCACAAGACACCATTGTTTTTCCTAAAATTGACGCTTTTAAAAGAAATATTTTAGAAGTTAGTTATGGGAAACCACTCGGAAATTTGGCGAATAAATATGAAAGTTCAATTACAACTGCTTTTTTTATGCGTACTAAAATTGCAAAGCGACAGTTTGTTGATTTTGGTGTAGAATTAAGTGGAATTGTCAAAGGAAATAGCATCGATTATAATACAGGAACTGAAAATATTCGGTTAGACGGAAGTAAGTCGGCACTTTTCTTAGGTTTTCGGTATACTAGATTTCTATTCCAATCTAAGAATGAAAATTTCCATATCGAATCTAATTCAGGAATTGGTTGGAAATACCTACATTACTCAAAACCAGAAGATGAAATTTATGACGATTTGGATTTGAAACCTACCTTAAATACAATTGGTATTTCACAAGGAATAAAGCTTGTGTTTTATGGTTTTGGTTTACATTGTAATTATCAATATGCTCCCTATGATTTGTTCAATAGAAAAGTTGAAAAGAATTTTGGTGGTTCTTCAATTAATTTTGGCTTGTCGGGAAGTTGGAATTTTTAATAGGTCGATTTTCAATTAAAAACCCCAATTCAACTAAATGAATTGGGGTTTTATATGAACTAATAATTTAAAGTATTAACCTTGAGGTGTATCCTTTTTTTCAATAGGTCTTTCTTCTCTTGGAGGTCTTGGTAAAAGTGCTTTTCTAGAAACTTTTTCTTTTCTAGTTTTAGGATCAACTCCTAAATATTTCACCATGAACACATCGCCCATGTTTACTACATCTGTAACGTTTTCAGTTCTTTCCCAAGCCAATTCAGAAACGTGTAATAAAACTTCGTTTCCAGGTGCTTGTGTATATTCTACTACAGCTCCGAAATCTAACATTTTAATTACTTTCACTTCATAAGCTTCTCCCATTGCTGGTTTGAAAATGATAGAGTCAATTTTAGCTAATACTGCAGCAATACCGTCTGGATTAGTTCCTAAAATTTCAACTACACCTTGCTCATCTACTTCATTGATAACGATAGTAGTTCCAGTAGCTTTTTGTAATTCTTGAATTACTTTTCCACCAGGACCAATTAAAGCGCCAATGAAAGCTCCAGGAATGGTTCTTGTAATAATTTTTGGTGCTTTTGGTTTTACTTCAGCTCTTGGTGTTGCAATAGTTTCAGTGATTTTTCCTAAAATATGCATACGACCATCGCGCGCTTGACCTAAAGCTTGTTCCATGATGTCATAACGTAAACCATCAATTTTGATGTCCATTTGACATGCTGTAATACCGTCAGCAGTTCCAGTTACTTTAAAGTCCATATCTCCTAAGTGATCTTCATCTCCTAAAATATCAGACAATACAGCAAATTTTTCACCATCAGTAATTAATCCCATAGCAATACCAGAAACTGGTTTTACCATTTGAACTCCAGCATCCATTAATGCCATTGTTCCAGCACAAACCGTTGCCATTGAAGAAGAACCATTCGATTCTAATACTTCAGAAACTACACGAATTGTATAAGGACAATCTGCAGGAATCATATTTTTTAATGCTCTTTGAGCTAAATTTCCGTGACCTACTTCTCTTCTTGAAGTTCCTCTTAAAGGTTTAGCTTCACCTGTTGAGAAAGGAGGGAAGTTATAATGTAAATAGAATTTTTCTTCACCTTGTTCAGATGGAGAGTCTATTTGGTTAGCTTCTCTTGAAGTTCCTAAAGTTACTGTAGCCAATGCTTGAGTTTCCCCACGTGTAAATAAAGACGAACCGTGAACAGAAGGTAAATAATCTGTTTCACACCAAATTGGTCTGATTTCAGTTGTTTTTCTTCCGTCTAAACGAACACCTAATTCTAACACTACATTACGAACAGCTTCTTTGTTTGTTTTGTAGAAATATTTAGATACTAAATCTCCGTCAGCAGCTAATTCTTCTTCTGTAAATAAAGCTTTTACTTCTTCTTTTACTTCAGCAAATGCAGCACTTCTTTCGTGTTTAGCCGAACCAACTTTTGCAATTGCATAAATTTTATCGTAAGCCGCAGCTTTTACTTTTTTGTAAATTTCTTCGTTTTCTTTCTCACCTTCATACGTACGAATTTCTTTTTTACCAAATGCAGCTTGTAAACGCAATTGTGCTTGAATTTGAACTTTAATCGCTTCGTGAGCAAATTTGATAGCTTCTACCATTTCTGCTTCCGAAATTTCTTTCATTTCTCCTTCAACCATCGCAACAGAATCTAATGAAGCTCCAATCATCATATCAATGTCTGATTGAGCTAATTCTTCTCTACTTGGGTTGATAACGAATTTTCCGTCGATACGTGCTACACGAACTTCAGAAATTAAGTTATAAAAAGGAATGTCTGAAACTGCTAAGGCAGCTGAAGCAGCTAATCCGGCTAATGCATCAGGCATAACATTTTCGTCGTGCGACATTAATTGAATCATTACTTGCGTTTCAGCATGATAATCATCTGGGAAAAGTGGACGCAATACACGGTCAACTAACCTCATAGTTAATACTTCGCTGTCACTTGGACGTGCTTCTCTTTTGAAGAAACCACCAGGAAAACGACCTGCTGCTGCAAATTTTTCACGATAGTCTACTGTTAAAGGTAGAAAATCTACGGCAGGATTTGATGTTCTTGCAGAAACTGCTGTTGCTAATAACATGGCATCGCCCATACGAACAACAACAGATCCATCTGCTTGTTTGGCTAATTTTCCAGTTTCGATAGTGATGCTTCTTCCGTCACCTAAATCGATAACTTCTTGGAATACTTTTGGAATCATAATTTTTTTAATTCTAAATTAAACAAAGGGTCAGTTGTGTTGTTGTTGTGTGTAGTTGTTTGTAACCCAATGAAAAACCAAACTTTTTCTG
>JBILST010000146.1:0-5778 GCA_044371865.1 Flavobacterium sp. | reverse complement strand
AGAAGAAAAACAAGTGTTAGACCAATACATCATGAACGGTGGAAAAACGTTGTGGTTAGTAGATGTAGTTTCTGCCGACATGGATAGTTTATATAACGAAACCGGCACCATTTTAGCCTCACAGCGCGAGTTGAATTTAACGGATATGTTCTTCAAATACGGTATTCGAATGAATCCGTTATTGATTAAAGATGAATATGCTACACCTATCAAATTAGCAACCGGTAATCAAGGAAGCGAAACGCAAATGCAAGAATACACTTGGAAATTTGCACCATTTATATATCCAACTTCTACGAATCCGATTGTGAAAAACATGGAAGGGATTAAGTTTGAATTTGCATCGCCAATTGAAATCCTGAAAAACGATATTAAGAAAACCGTTTTATTGAGTTCGTCTGAATATTCTAAAACCATTGGAACACCTAGTCCAATCTCTTTAGATATGGTTACAGAAGAAACTACTCCTGAAGAATACGAAGGAAAAGGATTGTTACCAGTTGCGGTTTTAATGGAAGGGAAATTCAAATCGATGTATCAAAATCGTGTGTTACCTTTTAAAGATAATTCGTTCCAAGCGACTGGAAAAGACAATAAAATGATTGTGATTTCGGATGGTGATATCATTAAAAATCAGTTAGACAAAGGCGTTCCGTTAGAATTAGGTTTCGACAAGTGGACCAATCAATTATATGGTAACAAAGAGTTCTTAATGAATTGTGTAAATTACCTTTTAGATGATAACGGACTTATTAACATCCGAAGTAAAGATGTTGATTTACCATTGCTAAATAAAGAAGAAGTGTATAAAAATTATACCATGGCGCAAATGATAACTGTCGGATTACCAATAGTTATTTTAGCTATCTTTGGGTTTTTATTTACTTTCTTACGCAAAAGAAAATACAGTCGCTAGTTGTTGATAATTTGTTTTTGCGTTTGAGCAGAATTAGAATATATTTGTGAAATATAAAATCAAATCACGATTTTAAAATACAAGATGATGAAGTTTATAGTATCGAGTTCGTATTTATTAAAACAATTACAAGTTTTAGGAAGTGTTATTAACAGTAGTAATACCTTACCTATCCTTGATAATTTCCTTTTTGAATTAGACAACAACCAATTAAAAGTTTCAGCTTCTGATTTAGAAACTACCATGACGGCTACGTTAGAAATTGATTCTACAAGTCAAGGAAGTGTTGCTATTCCAGCGAAGCTTTTATTAGATATCTTAAAAACATTTCCAGAACAACCGTTAACTTTCACCGTAGAAGACAATTCAACTGTAGAAATTAGCTCAAACTCTGGAAAATATGCAATTGCTTACGCTCCAGGAGAAGAATTCCCTAAAGCAGTAGTTTTAGATGATCCTTCAAAAACATTAGTTCCTGCTGAAGTATTAGCAACTGCGGTAAGTAAAACAATTTTTGCAGCTGGAAACGATGATTTACGTCCTGTAATGAGTGGTGTTTTCTTCCAATTTTCACCAGAAGGATTAATTTTCGTTGCAACAGACGCTCACAAATTAGTAAAATACGCTCGTACCGATGTAAAAGCATCGCAAGTTGCTGATTTTATCATGCCAAAGAAACCTTTAAACATTTTAAAAGGAATTTTAGGCGCTTCTGATGCTGAAGTTTCAATCGAATATAACGATTCAAATGCAACATTTTCTTTTGAGAATTATGTATTGACTTGTCGTTTAATCGATGGAAAATATCCAAACTACGAAGCAGTTATTCCAAAAGAAAATCCAAACAAATTATTAATCAACAGAGTTCAGTTTTTAAACTCGGTTCGTCGTGTGGCTATTTTTGCTAACAAAACTACGCACCAAATTCGTTTAAAAATTGCTGGAACTGAATTGAATATTTCGGCAGAAGATATCGATTATTCAAACAAAGCAGACGAGCGTTTGACTTGTGATTACCAAGGAGACGACATGCAAATCGGTTTCAACTCTCGTTTCTTAACGGAAATGTTGAATAATTTATCAAGTGATGAAATCCAATTAGAAATGTCGATGCCAAACCGTGCTGGAATTTTAACTCCAGTTGACGGCTTAGACGAAGGCGAAACCGTTACAATGCTTGTAATGCCTGTAATGTTGAGCAACTAATTCACAATATTTGATTTTACAGTTAAACTGAGAAATCTTATTACCAACCTTAACTAACTTAAAAACCACTTGGCTCAGGCTATAGTGGTTTTTTAAATTTTATTTTAATGGCACGCGGATGAAACGGATTTTCAAGCGCGGGTTATGACGGATTCTTTTAAAACACATAGACACATAGTTTTTACACCGAGATTCTAAGAGATTTTTTTGAATTGGATTGTATTGAGAGAGCTACACAGAGACGTTACACTTTATATAGTTCACAATATAAGTTTGTCATGCTGTTAAGCATCTCTTGTACAACAACAAACGTTATTAATACTGTATATATAAGAATTTAAAAATTATTTCAATTAATTTAATCTGTTTTATCAGCGTTTCGTATTAGCGAATCTGTTTCATCTGCGTGCTCATATCAATTTTAAAGATTACTTTAATTTCTTCTATCTGTGTTCCTAATCATTTTCTATCTTTGCAATCTAAATTTAGAACATGATTCCACAAGAAACTATCGTTGCGTTGGCTACTCCATCTGGAGCGGGTGCGATTGCTATTATTCGATTATCTGGTAAAGATGCTATTACAATAGCAGCTGAAGTATTTCAATCGGTTTCTGGGAAGGACATTACGAAACAGAAAACCCATACGATTCATTTAGGACATATTGTGGATAATGGAAAAGTGTATGACCAAGTACTGCTTTCCATTTTCAAAGGTCCGAATTCATATACTGGGGAAAACGTGATTGAAATTTCGTGTCATGGTTCTACTTTTATCCAACAACAAATCATCCAATTATTGCTTCGCAGAGGTGCTAAAATGGCGCAAGCTGGTGAATTTACCTTACGTGCTTTTTTAAACGAGAAACTAGACTTATCGCAAGCGGAAGCGGTCGCAGATTTAATTGCTTCAGATAACGAAGCGAGTCACCAAATTGCCATGCAACAAATGCGTGGTGGTTTTAGTAACGAAATTGCCAAACTGCGTGAAGAATTATTGAATTTCGCTTCTTTAATCGAATTGGAATTGGACTTTGCAGAAGAAGATGTAGAATTTGCTGACAGAACGCAATTTCATGAATTATTAGAACGCATTGAGTTTGTTTTAAAACGACTAATTGATTCGTTTGCGGTTGGAAATGTAATTAAAAACGGTATTCCTGTAGCCATTGTAGGCGAACCAAATGTTGGAAAATCAACTTTATTGAATGCTTTATTAAATGAAGAACGCGCGATTGTTTCAGATATTGCTGGCACAACTCGTGATACGATTGAAGATGAATTGGTAATAGATGGTATTGGTTTCCGATTTATTGATACGGCAGGAATTCGTGAAACGAAAGATGTGGTAGAAAGCATCGGGATTCAGAAGACGTTTGAGAAGATTGAGCAAGCTCAGGTAGTTTTGTTTATTTTGGATGGAAGATGGATGATGGAAGCTGGAAGTTTGGAGACAGTTAAAATTGAATTTGAAAAAATTAAAAACAAGTTTCCTTTAAAACCTTTAGTAGTTATTGCTAATAAAGCTGATTTGCTTTCTGAGGAACAAAAAAACAATATTCAAGCTACAATAGACAATATACTTTTCCTAAGTGCTAAGCAAAAAACAGGTATAGACGAACTTAAAAATACGTTGCTTTCTTTTGTAAACACAGGTGCGCTTAGAAATAACGAAACGATTGTAACCAACACCCGTCATTATGATTCTTTACTAAAAGCTTTAGAAGAAATTCAAAAAGTAAAATGGGGATTAAATTCGGGAATTTCATCTGATTTAATGGCGATTGATATTCGAAGTGCATTGTATTTCTTTGGTGAAATTACTGGAGAAGTTACAAATGATGAATTATTGGGAAATATTTTTGCGAATTTCTGTATAGGCAAATAATACACACAAATCATCACAAATTAAAAAGTACTAAAACGCAATAATTCCCTATAAATAAAGGGATTTTTTATTTTATTCAAAATATTAAGTTTTTGATACTTTGTTATTTTTTTCTATTTTTTGTACCATATTTGTACCTCATAATCATATTTTTACTATTTTTGAAATGAAATGGCGAAATTATGTCCCTTATTTACCCTTAATTCTACTTATTTCGCCTTATATCCTCTTAATACCACTAAAATATGAGCTCAAATATTACAGTAAAAAGAATATGTGATTATTGTAAAAACACCTTTGATGCTAAAACAACGAAGACTAAATATTGTTCACATATTTGCAACAGCAGAGGTTATAAATTAAATCAAAAATTAAAAAAAATTGAAACGAGCGATACAGAAACAAAATCAAAAGTTTCTAATTATGTTATGGATGTAAATTCAAAAGATTTTTTAACTGTTAATGAAGCATCAACACTACTGAATATGTCTTCCAAAACAGTTTATAGATTGATTGAACAGAATGAATTAAATGCTTTCAATTTTTCGGTTAGAAAAACACTAATTAGGAGAAAAGATATTGAGAGCTATTTTGATAATAATTTGATAAGTGTTGATAATATTAACCCCAATACAGAGAACGAAATCAATCTCAATAATTCTTACACTATTAATGAAGCTATTGAAAAATTTAATATTTCAAACGGTGCTCTGTACAATATCATAAAAAGGTTCAATATTCCAAAAAGAAAACTTGGGAGATATACACTAGTGAAAAAAGAAGATTTAAATACGATATTCCAATAATTATGAGCAATGTTAATTTAAGAAAAAAAGTTTTATCCACCGGTAAAATAAGTCTCTACCTAGACTTCTACCCTCCTATTATTAATCCAAAAACAGGCAAGGCAACTCGAAGAGAATTTTTAAAGTTATATTTATTTAGTAAACCAAAAACAATAGAAGAAAAAAAACAGAATACAGAAAATTTTGACCTTGCTGAAATAATCAGATCCAAAAGAAATGTTCAACTCAAAAATAAAGAATTTGGTTTTAAAGATAATGTGGTCTTGAATGTTAATTTTATAACGCTATACAAAAGTGTTGTTGACGACTATTTTAATACTGGAAGCAAATCCAATCACAATTCATGGAAAGCTTCTTTAAATCATTTAGAAAATTTTAGTGGCGGTGTAATATTATCCAATAATTTAACTCTCGATTATATAAAAAAATATAGAGCCTATCTTTTAAACGCAAAAAGTACTAGAAATTCAAAAGTTGACAAAAACCTAACAAAAAATACTGCATCATCTTATTTTAAAAATTTTATTTCTGTTTTAAAGATTGCATATAAACAAAATTTGATTGAAAAAAATTTAGCCGAAGATGCTGAATACATTAAAGAAGAAGAAACCCATAGAGAGTATTTAACCGAAGAAGAAATTTCCTTGTTATGGAAAACCGAAATCAAAATCGAGAAAGTAAAATGTATGGCAATATTTTCCGCTTTGAGTGGTTTGCGTTTTGTAGATATAAACAATCTTTACTGGGAAAACATATTTAATGACAAACATCAAGGGTATTACATTTCATTAAGAGAGGAAAAGACAAAATCTATTAAAAACCATCCTATTTCCGATACTGCCTACAATATCCTAAAAATACAAAAATCAAATACAGGGCTAATATTTGGAGGTATTCAATATTCTCAAACAACCAGACCTTTAAAAGAATGGATAACAAAGTCGGGGATAAAAAAGAAAATTT
>JBILST010000198.1:0-4560 GCA_044371865.1 Flavobacterium sp. | reverse complement strand
CCATAATTTCAGACACAGTTACGCAACCTTACAACTTGCAAATGGAACAGACATATACACCGTATCAAAATTATTAGGTCATAAAAACGTTTCTACAACACAGATTTATACCAAAGTAATGGACAAAAACAAAATTGAAGCCGCTAATCGAATAAACATTGAACTTGATGGATTATCTTAAAATATACAATTCAAATTATAACAAAGCATATAGAACAGGAGAAATCGCCATAAAACATAAATTAATCCAATTCAACAGAGAAACCTTATCCTTCGAAAGAGCCTCTAATCTTACTCAAGAATCATTTGAGAATTTTGAGAAAAAACTCTTAATTGACAAAGAACCTAAACTTGCCGAACTTAAATCTGTTTTTCAAAAATCCCTAAGTAATTATTCGAAAAATAAAATTGAATTGGTGTTGAAAAATGAGGTAAGAAAAGGTTTTTTAAAACTCCCATTAAATATTCAAAGCAATACCTATACTCTGGAATCATTTATAAAGGAATTAGCCATACTCAATGCGACAAATGAATTGATAAGATTATACAATAATCATTCTGAATTATTTAAGTTGGTGTATGAAAATGATTATTTCGATTTATTTGAAATAAAAGATTATCATCCCATTGATTTTAGAGACTCAAAAAACTATACTGATTTATTAAATAAATTTTATCCATTAAGAAAAACGCCTGAAACATTTTCGGATAGTTTTTCAGTAATGCATCCTTATGATACTATTGATGATTTGGAAAACAACACTCCAAATTTCAATGAAAAAGAGAAAGCTTATTTGCTTCACTTAATCTATAAAATCATAGAAGAATCTAAAGCAAACATAAAACTAAATAATACTGAATTTTACAAAGTTCTATCAATAGTAAACTTAAAAGATGATTCGTGTTTAGTAAGTGATAATTACAAAAACTCCGATTATTATAGAATATTAAGCGGTGGAATAGAAAAAATAAGTTTAGATATTAAAACTCAAGATAGTTTCATTGATATTCTAATACCAAAAACAAGGGAACTGAAACTTAAAAATATAACAAAGCATCTATCAGAAAAAAGTACTTTCTTGAAAGCTTCCATTGCAAGAAACCGTAATAAAGCGAAATAACGCTAAATTTCACGAATAATTTCCACACGCCAATCTATCATTTTCTCTAAAGTCTGAATTTTAAATACGGATTTTAGAGAATTTTTCGTTTTAAATTCTTGATAAAATCTTGTAAAATCTATGCTTCGCAAGTATTTTAAAAACACACTCGAAAACACAAAAACGAACACACTTTTTCTGAGTCAATTTTGAAGTATGAAAAATCAACAAATTTTTATGCTCTCAGAAGAAGGAATAAAAGTACTTGCAGAGCAAATTACAGAAAACATTAAAAAAGCAATGAATACCTCTAATTCTTCAACAGAGGATGTCTTTATGAACATTGATGAAACGGCTAAACTTATCAATTTAGCGAAACCCAGTATTTATGGATTAGTTCATCAAAACAGAATTCCATATCACAAAAAAGGGAAGCGTTTATACTTCTTGAAATCACAAATCATTGATTGGTTAAAATCGGGCAAAAAAGAATCTAAAGATGATACTGAAAATAAAGCCAATGAGTTTTTAATGAAAAATCCACTGTTTAATCGTTAATTATGGATGTAAAAAATCTTAAAGATATTGATGATAAAATTGGGAATACTTTTAAAACAAACAAAGAAATTGCAATTATTCAGTTGGAACAAATAATTTCCAAAATGCCAATTGAAATCAAAACACTAATTAACGATGCGTTTACTTTAAAAAGGATTCCAAAAGAATATTTATTAAGTTCAATATTGTTTGCTTACAGCAATGCTTGTGGTCTTGCCTTTTCAATAAAAGCGATGGGTTATATAAATTATGCCAATTTATATTTTTCAATAATTGGAAGTCGTGGAGACATTAAATCCCCAGCAATGGATTTAGTAACATTTCCCTTGGTAAAATATGACAATGAAAAATATAAAGAATTCAAAAAAAACAATATCGAATTAGAAGAAACTGAAAAAAGTGACAGAAAGCAATTATTTCTGCAAGATGCTACAATTGAATCGGCAATTTACACGCATTATAAAAACAAATATTCCATTGGAATTTTTATAGATGAGCTCTATTTCATTATCGAAAAAATGGCAAATAAAAGCAGTACGGAAGGCACAGCTTGGAGAACTTTCTTTTTGCAAGGAAATACTAATAAGCACATTGATATATCACGCAAAACAACAGAAAGTTTTAGAATTGAAAAATCATATCCAACTTTATTAGGTTCAATCCAAAGTCAATTTGTTCCGAAACTATTTGCAGACGGAAATTTAGAAAGCGGATTAATAGACCGAATTCTTTTTACTAACAAATTGACAATGAATAATCAATTATCGATAAATGATATTTCTAATGAAGTATCTGAAAATTACTCTAAATCCTTAATCAATCTTCTAAATTATCGTACCGAAATAGAAAACACTTTTGAAATGGATGATTTACAGATAGAACTAGATTCAAATGCCAATAAGAGGCTTTTTGATTACTCCCAAGAATTAATAAATCGCCAAAATAAAGTAAATGATTTAAGCAAAGAGTATATCTCAAAAATGATGATTAATATTCATAAAATAAGCCTCTTAACACACTTAATTTTAAATTCCAAAAGACACACATATCAAAGTAAAATTAATATTGAAACCGTTGAAATTGCAATTTTAATTCTTGAGTTTTATTTTATAAACTTCAGAATTGTTTTAGATGAAAACATCAACCAAAAAGAGAAATTACCAACTACTGAAGACATTATCAGATTGGCAATAAAAAACAATGCCAGTCAAAAAGATGTTGTTGCCATTACCCGAATGAATAAATCGACCATATCAAGAAAATGGAATAACGTATTAATGCAACTTGCAACTTGAGATTAAAACACAAACCCTATGAATAGCTAATAAAATCAATACTTAACAATGATTAATTAAAATATTGCAAGTTGCAGGTTGCAAACCAAAATAATATGATTATGCTTCAAAAGACCAAATTAGAACTTACATTCAATTCAAAAAGAGATTATAAATTAATCACTCCTTGTTGTGGCAGAAAAAATACCGATGGAAAATTTATTAATTATAAAAATCTGAGTCAAGAATACGGCTATTGTCATTCTTGCGGAAAAGCTTCATTTCCCCCTACCATATATACCGATGAAAATGGAAACGAATATGTTTGGAATGAATTAGAAAATAAATTTCAAACGGATTTTATCCCAACTAAAAATGGCATTGCAAACCTGCCTACAATAACTACTCAAAAATTCATAGATGAATCAATAATATGGAAGTTTTTCAAAGTAAATCCCGAAAATAATTTGCTTCAATATTTACGCAAAACTTATGGCGATACTAAAACAGAAGATGTAAAAGAAACTTATGCTCTAGGTACAAATAATGACGCAGGGATTATATTTTGGAGCATAAATAGTAATTTAAAAGTCCAAAAAGCTAAAATAACTTACTATGATACAAACGGTAAACGAACTAATAAATTTAAAGTTCCTTATAAAAATGAAGATGGCTATTTCAACTGCTTATTTGGAGAACATTTGATTTACGATAAAATTAAAACAAAGAAAACAGTCGTAATAACCGAAAGCGAAAAAACAGCAATTATAGGCTATATTTTATTTCCACAATATGTTTGGGTGGCTTATGGCGGAATTAACGGATTTACAGAAAATAAAGTAAGTTCTTTAATTGGTCACAATGTGCTAATTATCCCCTATATGAGCGAAAATGCAGTCAGTATAATTTTAAACAAAATCCCATTTCTTATTTCATTGGGAATCAATGCTAAAATATGGGATATGACCGAAAGTAAAACTGACGACCAATTAAAACTCGAAGGGATTTACAATAATGATTTAGAAGATGTTTTTAGAAAAATATGTACTGTCAAATAATCCTAAATATATTTGATATAAAAGTTCAGAAAATTTAAAAAAAACATACACATCTACCAATCAAAACAATCCAAAATTTGGATTTAAAACCATTGCAATACAACCAAATAATCATTGCAATTGTATTGCAACACCTCGTAATCCCTTTAAAATGGGGCGTGTCCATATGAAACAATGATTGCAAGACTATTGCAATTAAAATGAGAAAACATTACTGTACTACTATTTCAATTGCCTCATAACTTCCCTGCATCAGGATTTTTTATAATCACTAATAATTACAACATCTCTTGTAATCTATAATCTTTATATGACAAGATTCGTTATTGAAATTTACACTCATGTAAGTACTAAGAGCATTCGGCAAATTAAAAGCCCGTTTGATGAGTTATGAAAAATATACTTAAATTGAATTAAAAATATACCAAAAACAAGAACGCATTCCGGTTTTCAAAAATCATGAAAACTGAAGGAGAGATATATAATTTAATTAATTTTTTTTATTTTTGTTACTATTTATGTATTTAAAATGGAATCTATAGTTAGTTATAATGTGTCAAATCCCCTGTT
>JBILST010000063.1:0-10348 GCA_044371865.1 Flavobacterium sp. | reverse complement strand
TCTTCATCTTTTCCAAATAGCAAATAAACTCCTGTGCTAACTAAGTCAATTCTATCAGAACATTCTTTGACTTTTATTCGAGGGATTTTATAAGCTTTACCTGACCAATTAGAAAGTTCACAACTCATTCTTCCATTAGGCTCACCATCTATTAAAAATATTTTTATTGTCTTTCCGAATTTCATTTTACAAAATTTAATATCCTCAAATATATCCAAATTTCTCCAAAAATTCTTACTTTAAAATAAACTTTTAGTTCATATTAAAATTTATATAGTTTACATTTTTACAACAATAAACTCACTGCGTCTGTTTTTTTGATGTTCTTCTTCGCTGCAAGGTTGGTTATCAGCACAGTTGTTTAGTAACTGAGTTTCTCCAAATCCTTTTGCGGTTAATCGATTTCTTGCAATACCATTGTTAACCATAAATTCTAGTGTAGCCTTGGCTCTTTTATCAGACAACTGTTCATTGTATTTATGAGTTTGTCGACTGTCCGTATGCGAGCGAATAGCGATAGTCATCGTTGGGTATTGATTCATAACCGCAATGATTTTTTCTAAATCTTCAGCAGCATCTGGTCGAATATTCCATTTGTCTAAATCAAAATAAATAATGCTAATGTTTAATAATTTTGCCAAATCAGTGCCCACTTCAATTGGAAATATATTTTGTTTTAATTCAAGGTCTAAAACAGAAGTTCCTGTTATGGCTACTGCTTCAAATGACTTTTCATTGGTGTCGTAATTTTCTTTTGAAGCTCTTACAAAGTATTTTTTATTGCACTCAATTTTAAATAGATACATTCCTTTTTCCGAAGCAATTGTTTCAGCAATCATTGTCATTTTATCATCAAAAAGCGTCACTTTTGCGTTGGGTAATATTTCTTTGGTATCAGCATCGGTAATAACACCTGTTAGGATATGGGTACAAATTTTAAATGTATAAATATCATCAAATCCTTTGCCTCCTTCTCGGTTTGAGGAGAAAAAACCTAAATTGTCACTATTCACTACATAGCCAAAATCATCTTTTGAACTGTTTACTGGTTTGCCGATGTTTATTGGCTTTTCAAATGATGTTCCATTTGCTTTTGCTTCAAATATATCTAAACCTCCCAAGCCTAAATGCCCATCAGATGCAAAAAACAAATTATTATTGGCATCTATAAAAGGAAATGTTTCGCGCCCTTCGGTGTTTATGGTTGGACCTAGATTTTCTGGAGTGCCAAATTTACCATGCTTATCAATAGCTACTTTATACAAGTCTGAATTTCCATAACTTCCCGGCATGTTTGAAGCAAAATAGAGTGTTTTTTCATCGGGACTTAAAGCGGGATGTGCTGTTTTATAGTTATCATTTGAAAAGGGTAGTTCAGTAATGTTCGTCCATTCATTATTAACAAGCTTTGCTTTGTAAATTTTCTCTAAAATTACTTTATCATCACTTTTTCTCTTTTTACCATCGTTATAATTGTTTCGGGTAAAATACATGGTTTTCCCATCTTTAGTAAAAACAGGGGAGGATTCATTAAATTTAGTATTAATCGTTTTGGAAAAATTTTCTACTTGCTCTAATTTTCCTTCTGTATCCATTGAAACAATAAATAAATCAGTGAAGGTTTGTTTGGTCCAATCGTGAATTTTAGTATATTGGTTTCCGTCACTTCTTGAAGAAGTAAATACTATTTTGTTTCCAAAAAAGGAAGGTCCATAATCATAAAACTCTGAATTTATGGTAGTCGTATCTAAAATGTATTTGCCTGTATTGACATCAATATCATTTAAGTAATTTTTATTTTGAAGGAATAATTTTCCTCTTGAGTCATTTGTTTTAGCGGCAAATAATTCCATATATTGATTTGACTTCTCATAATTTCCAATTGCCTTTAATGCTTGTGCATAGCGAAAGTAATATTCGGGAGCAACTTCTTCATTTAAAGCAAATAAGGATTCGTAGGAAGTAGCTGCTTTTTCAAGTTCTCCATTAAAATAGTAGGCATTCCCTAATTTTTGAAATAATTCTACAGATTTATAACCTTTATCAGCTACTTTTTTGTAGATTTCTATTGCATCTATGTACGAATATTTTTCGTATTTCTTATCTGCTTTGGAAAGCTTTGCTTTTTGTCCAAAAGAACATAAACTGATACTTATGACACATAATAGCGTAAAAACTCTTTTCATAAATTCATAATTAATTCTCATTTGTAACATTTAAAAACGCTTTATTGTTTGATTATACTTCATTAAAACTAAAAGAATCGAGGTGCTGAAACTTTAACTTTGTTTGTAAATTCATACCGCAAAAAAACTTCATGGGAACCTGTGTTATAATTAGCCAGTTTAGTGGTCTCTAAATCATATCCATAACCTATAAACCAAGAATTTGAAATTTGGAAACCTGCTAACGCACTTACAGCGGCATCCCATCTGTACGCGGCACCTAAAGAAAGTTTATCAAAAAACAAAAAGTTGGCAGTAACATCGGCTTGAAGTGGTGCTCCTTCTACAATTTTACCCAAGATAGCTGGTTTAAAATCAATGTTTTCACTAAGCATAAACACATGTCCAGCAATGCAATAAAAATGCATTTTTTGTTTAGTTATTTCAATATTATTGTCATTGTAACGATAGCTTTCAAAGAAAGTTGGAACTGATAAACCAAAATAGGTTTGGTCAGAATACAAGTAAAGTCCAGCGCCTACGTTTGGCGAAAACTCAGTCTTTACATTTTGAAATTGAGGATCTGAAGGATTAAATATTCTTAATTTATTGACATCTAAATGAAATAGATTAGCAGTCACTTTCAGTCCAACTGCTAATTTAAAATTTTCTGAAATTGGTACAAAATAGGACAAATCAGCAGAAATGTCATTTTCAGATACAGGCCCAATTTTATCATTTACAAAATTGAAACCTACTCCAAAATTTGAATCGCCTAAAGGTGAATTTATTGAAAAATTGTTAGTTACAGGTGCCCCATCTAGACCAACCCATTGATTTCTATGTAGTAAAAAAACAGAAAGTGTTTCTCTAGAACCAGCATAGGCTGGATTTACAAGAGAAGTATTATACATATATTGGGTATATTGAGAATCCTGTTGAGAATAGCACAAAACGGATATAAAAAAAGAAAAAAGTAATATTACATATGCTTTCATTTTGCTACTATTTTGAATAAATATCTATCTTGTTTATAGAAAATCAAACGACTAATATACTAAATAAATCCAATGTAATTTTATTAGTTTTACAAATTATGTTGAAACTACAAGTAACAATTTAAAAGAAAATTTTAAAATGGTTGCTATTTTTATATGGAATTCTCCGCAACAAAATATGAATTCATCAATCATTTACACTAGCTTTTTTTTAAAATAAATCATCATTTTACATCACTAAATTAAATTATGCATTTATTCTCATGGTTAGGTTAAATAAATTCAGTAATTTAAGTGTTTCTAAACCATTCTCTATGAAAAATTTATTTTTAATTAGACATGCAAAATCAAGTTGGGATAATCCTATTCAGGATATAAATCGTTCAATTTCTGCACGAGGTATTCAAGATGCTCATTTGATTGCTTCAAAATTGGTTTCTTTTGTTCCTAGTTCCTACATAGTTTGGTGTAGCAAAGCAAAGCGAACAATTGAGACAGCGTATATTTTTTCTGATTATCTTTCGATACCATTAGAAACAATTTATTTTACTGAAGATTTATACACTTTTGATGATAAAGATTTACTTAAAATCATAAAAAAATGCAAAAATGTGCATGACAACCTAATTCTTTTTGGACATAATGAAGCTATTACAAATTTTGTTAATAAATTTGGGGACCTTTATATTGAAAATGTACCTACTTCTGGAGTTGTTGCTTTGCAATTTGATTCTGAAGATTGGGGAAATATAAGTAAAGGAAAAACAATAACAACCTTATTTCCAAGCCAGTTTAAAAAATGAATAACACATTAAATAATTATACAGACAGAGAAAAAAGTTGGTTAACATTCAATGCCAGAGTACTTCAAGAAGCTAATGATGAAAATGTTCCTTTATTGGATAGATTTCGTTTTCTTGGAATTTTTTCAAATAATTTAGATGAATTTTTCAGAGTGCGTTATGCTGCAATCCGAAGAATGAGTTTTGAAACTGTTGAAACCGAAAAAATATTAGGCGTTCCCGCGGAACAATTGCTTAAAGAAATCACTAAAATCGTTATTGAACAGCAATCTGAAAGTTTACGTATTTTAAGTGAAATTGAAAAGAAATTAGAAAAGGAGAACATCTTTATTATCAATGAAAATCAAGTATCAAAGGAACAAGAAACTTTTATTCATGATTATTTCATTCAAAATGTAAGTCCGGCTGTTGTAACCATTATGTTAAACAATTTAGAAGAATTTCCTTTATTAAAGGATACTTCGGGTTATTTAGCAGTTAAACTTGTTTTAAAATCAGATATTTCTACAAATGATATAATTTATGCTGTTGTAGAAATTCCCAATACAATTAATCGTTTTGTTGTTTTACCATCCAACTCAAACAAGCAATATATCATTCTTTTAGATGATGTTATACGACTTAATTTAAACAATATATTTAATATTTTTGATTACGAAAGTATCTCAGCTCATATGATTAAGATTACTCGAGATGCCCAATTAGAGTTTGATAGCGATTTGAGTAAAAGTTTGATGGAAAAAATTTCCAATTCAGTTAAAGAGCGAAGAGTAGGAGAACCTGTTCGTTTTGTTTACGATCAAGCAATAGGGAAGGACACCTTAGAATTTTTTCTTAAAGGAATGAATATTCTAAGTTCAGACAGTATTATTCCGGGTGGTAGATATCACAATCGTAGAGACTATATGAGCTTTCCAAATCTAGGTCGATACGATTTATTATACCGCGAAAATCATCCGCTACCCATCCATGGCTTGTCTTTAGAAGGTAGTATTTTAGAGCGAATTAAAAAGAAAGATTACCTACTTTACGCACCATACCAATCATTTTCTTACATCATTAAGTTTTTGCGTGAAGCAGCTTTAGATCCAAAAGTAGGCTCCATAAAAATTACGTTGTATCGTTTAGCTAAGAATTCTCAAATTGTAAGTTCATTGATAAATGCTGCAAAAAACGGAAAAAAAGTAACGGTTCAAATCGAATTACAAGCTCGTTTTGATGAAGAAAGTAATATTTCCTATTCAGAACAAATGCAAACAGAGGGAATTGAATTAATTTTTGGTGTAAAAGGTTTAAAGGTACACAGCAAAATTTGTGTCATCGAGCGTATTGAAGAAGGAAGAGTTAAACGATACGGATTAGTATCAACAGGTAACTTCAATGAAAATTCTGCCAAAATTTATACTGATGTTACGCTTTTTACCAGTAATGCTGAAATTCTGAAAGACGCCGCTAAGATTTTTGATTTTTTTGATGTGAATTATAGAGTACATCGATACAAGCATTTAATAGTTTCGCCACATTATACTAGAAGTCGTTTTAATAAGTTGATAGATCGAGAGATTTTAAATGCTCTTTCAGGAAGAGAAGCCTATATAAAACTAAAAATGAACAGTATTTCCGATTTTAAAATGACTGATAAATTGTACGATGCAAGTAAAGCGGGAGTAAAAGTTCAGTTAATTATTAGAGGTATTTGTTGTTTGATTCCTGGCGTAAAAGGATTGAGCGAAAACATTGAAGCGATTAGTATTGTGGATAATTATTTAGAACATTCACGAATTTATATTTTCGGAAATGCAGGCAATCCAGAAGTTTTTATTTCATCAGCAGACTTTATGACGCGTAACCTAGATGCAAGGGTAGAGGTAACCTGTCCAATTTATGATAAAGATATTAAAAAGGAATTGATTGAAACTTTTGAAATTGGTTGGAAAGCGAATGTAAAAGCAAGAATTCATTCAGCAGAATTACAAAATCTATATAGAAATCGCGGCGATGAGAAACCATTTAGAGCGCAATTGGAAATGTACAATTATTATCAAAACAAATTAGACGTAATTGCAGAAGAACTGCAATAATTTAAAATAAATGATTACAATTAAAAAATATGCGGCTATTGATATTGGTTCCAATGCCATGAGGCTTTTGGTAACCAATATTGTAGAGCAAGAAGGTTGCAAAACACAGTTTAATAAAAGTTCCTTAGTGCGTGTTCCTATTCGTTTGGGGCAAGATGCGTTTACCGTTGGCGAAATTTCAGAAGAAAATATCGACCGAATGGTTGATGCTATGAAAGCTTTTAAATTGTTAATGAAAGTTCATAAAGTAGAACAATATCGTGCTTGTGCCACTTCTGCTATGAGAGAAGCCTATAATGGAAAAGAAGTAGTAGAAATAATCAAGAAAAAAGCCGATATTAAAATTGATATCATTGATGGAAAAAAAGAAGCAGCCATTATTGCAGCTTCCGATTTAAAACAATTTATTACTTCAGATAAAGCCTATTTATATGTTGATGTAGGAGGTGGTAGTACCGAATTTTCTTTGTTTTTTGAAGGAAACATTATTGCCTCTAAATCATTTAAAAACGGAACGGTTCGTTTGTTAAATGAAATGGTGAACGATATCGTTTGGCAAGAAATGGAAAAATGGATTAAAGCCAATGTAGAACCATTCGAAAATATTACTCTAATTGGTTCAGGTGGAAACATTAATAAATTATTTAAGTTATCTGAGAAAAACCAAGACAAACCGCTGTCATACATGTATGTGCAATCGCAATATCAAAAATTAAACAGCATGACATACGAACAACGCATTGCTGATTTAGGATTAAATCCTGACCGAGCCGATGTAATTATTCCTGCCACAAGAATCTATCTAAACGCAATGAAATGGAGCGGTGCACGACATATTTACGTGCCAAAAATTGGATTATCAGATGGTATCGTGAAAGCGATGTATTATGGGAAGATTTGATGATTTTATTAGTTAGCAGACTTTTTTTCAGCTGAATTCTTATGAAAATAATTTATTTTTTCCTTTTATCATTAATTATTTCAGACACTTTTTCTCAAAACAAAGAAAAAGATGATTCTTATATTATTTTTAGTAGAGTTTATAATGAACCTGATGATGGACCATGTAATTTATTTATACATAAAGAAACTTCAAGTTTTGGAATTTCTACAAAAAAAATTAAATGTAGTTCAAGTTTAATTGAAGAGTTTAAAAAATTAAAAAAGAAATCTTTTAAATGGAAAAAAACCGATGACATTTGTCATAAAGGTTGGATTGGACACACAACTATTGAAAATCAAATAATACTTAAATCAAACACTTATTTAGATACTATATATTTTAATATTAATGAATATCATAAATTGATAATTAATTATAATGGAGATTCGTATCAAGATAATAATGATGATATTTACAAGTCTTTGTGTAAAAATAAAGAAGTGAAAGCATTTTTTGATGCTCCATTAAAAAAGTATAATGATATAGTTCAAGAATTCGATTTTAATTTGATAAATGATTCAATATCAATTGATAAATTTAAAATTAACGGAAAAAATCTTTATGGATTTAATGAAAAATTATTGAGTGAAGTAATTGGAGGCTTTCATTCTTCAACTATCTATTCTGAAATCTATAATGATTGGAAAATTGAAAGATCATTTGAAAGAAATAATTCTAAGTATTTTTTTTATGATTCAGATAATATTAAAAAAATCGAATTAACTTTTGGAAAATCGAAATTAGAAGACGAAAGTATTTTTTTTGAATTTGAGATTGAAGTAAATGATAAATTAATTCAACCATATGAAAAGGATATAGTTGAAATTTTTCCTCGTTATAGAGAATACTTAAATCTTAAAAGAGAATATTTTAATGATCAAGATGGAACTTATACAATGAGAATAAATTTTATTAATAATAAAGGTAATTTTGAATTTATCTTTGAAAACATGAAATTGATATCAATAGTAATAAATTACAACTATTAATAAAACAATCAAATTAATAATTTCCTCAACACTTAAATGTTTAATCAGAAGCATAAAATACTTATAACGTTTTAGCGATTGTGAAATAAAAGATTGTTCCTTCGTCTGGTTTTGATTCCAGCCATATTTTACCACCCAAAAATTCAACATGTCTTTTAGCTATTGTTAAACCAATTCCAGTACCAGAGTATTTGTCTTTGCTATGAAGTCGTTGAAAAATTATAAATATCTTTTCAAAAAACTCAGAATCAATTCCTATACCATTGTCTTTAACAGAGAAAAGTATTTCTGTATCGTTTTCCGTTGATTTAATTTCAATTTTACTAGCTAAATTTTCTTTAGAATATTTTAGAGAATTATCTAGTAAGCAATGAAAAATTTGAGTTACAGCTGCTCTATGAGTAAATAGAATAGGAAGTTTTGAATACATTATTTTTGCAGATTTCTCTGAAATAATATTTCTTCTTAGTTTTTTGTATTCACTAATTATTTCATTAATATTTATTTCTTCTTTTCTGTCAACTGGTCTGCTTGCTCTTGAATAATCTAGTAAATCAAGCATAATTTGTTTCATTCTTTTAGCACCATCAGTTGCAAAAAGAATATATTTTTTTCCATTATCATCAATTTCATCGCCATATTTTCTTAAAAACAGCGCCATAAAGCTTGTAATCATTCTCAAAGGTTCTTGTAAATCATGTGAGGCTATAAAGGTAAATTGTTCAAGTTCTTTATTTGAACGTTCAAGTTCAACAGTATAATTTTTTAGAGATTTATTTAGTTTCTCTAACTCAACATTCATTAGTTTTTGCTCTGAAATATCAGACATAGTTCCAACCATACGAGTTGCATTTCCATCTTTATCTCGTATGATAATCCCTCTGTCTATAATAAATAGTGTTTTTTTGTTTATATCAATTATTCTATATTCTAATTCCCAACGAAAAATGGAAGGATTTGATATTGCTTCTGAGATACTATTTTTTATTTTATCTAAATCTTCAGGATAAAAATTGTCTTTCCAGAATTCATTTTGTGTAAAGAATTTTGAAGTTTTTTCGCCAAAAATTCTTTCAATTGCTTTAGAACGATAAAAAGTATTGTTGACCAAATCCCAATCCCATACTACATCATTAGTAGCTTCGGTTACTTTTTCAAATCGTTCATTTGCTTTTATTAAATCTTCTTCTGCTTTCTTTCTTTCAGTAATATCTAATGAAATAGCTAAAAATATATTTTCAGTTTCTCCTTTTACTAATTGCAAATGTATTTCAGCTGGGTATAGGGTTCCGTCTTTTCTTTTATGGTAATTAAAAAAAATAATTTTTTCTTTTTCATTGTTTAAAAGAGGTCGAATTAATTCTTTGAATGCATCTTCTGTTACATCAACTTTGATATCAAAAGGGGTTAATTCTTTTATTTCACTTTCAGAATATCCTAGATTTAATAAGGCTCCTCTATTTGCATATTTAATTTTGAAAGTTGCTGTATCAAAAATAAAAATTTCGTTTAAACTGTTTTCTAATGTGATTTGTAAACTATTTTTTTCTTGTTCTGCCTTTTTTCTTAAGGTGATATCTCGTATGAAAGAGCAGAAAAATTCTTCATTGTTTATTTTGATTGGAATTACGGTTAATTCAACTGGAAAAATTTCTCCTTTTTTATTTAAAGCTATCAATTCTAAAACTTTATTTAACACTTTAGAATCACCTGTCTTTGAATAATTAGCCACTCCGTTGTCATGCATAGAGCGTAAATGCTTAGGGATAATAAAATCTGAAAATTTTTGTCCTACTATTTCATTTTGTTTCCATCCAAAGATTTCTTCAGCCTGTGGATTCCAAAAAGTTATTTTCCCTTGAAGATCCATCCAAATGATTGCATCTAAGGCTGAATTTAAAATCAGTCTATTTTTTTCTTCGTTTTCTCTTAAACTTTGTTCTGCAATTTTACTTTTAGTAATATCTTGAAAACTTCCATAGGCTCTTGTTCGAACATTGTTTATTGTATCACTTTTTCCAATTATTCTTACCCATTGTTCAATTCCTTTAACCGAGCGAAATAAGATTTCAATATCATATTCAACACCTTCATTTATTAATCGGGTAGTTGCTTGTTTTAATAATTCTTTGCTTTCACCAACACAAAATTCTATGGCACCTTTTAATGAAGGTTTATAATTTTCTTCTATACCAACAATTTCTTTAATTATTGATGAAAAGTATACGCCTTCATCCTCTTTATTTAGTAAGTTCATTTCCCAACTACCAATTCGAGCCATTTCAGTTGCTTGCGTTAGCAATTCTTCGTTTTTTACTTCCTTTGTAATGTCTAGAATAATAACGCTAATTACAATTCTGCCATCTGCC
>JBILST010000062.1:0-10351 GCA_044371865.1 Flavobacterium sp. | reverse complement strand
CATCCAGGATGGAGTGGTATGATTGCAACAATTGAATCGAATCCAAGTTCGCTTTTAGATAGCAAACCTATTACTTTTGAAGAATTAGTCCAATTTGAATTATTATTAGAAATTGATGTTTTAGATAAAAAGTTCAATAGTAATTGGTCACCATTAGGGCTAAAAGTAAGAGCAGAGGAATATCATTTGTTTGATGCTATAAAATACAATGAATTATATGATGTTTTATCACTTTGGCAGCAAGCTTTTGAATTTAGCTTTTACGATGAAGTGTTATCTGGAGTAAAAGAAGTAAACGAGATTACTATTGCCGAGAAGTCAAGTTTTCAAGGGCTGTTTTGTATGGATGATAGAGAATGTTCGTTTAGAAGACATATTGAACATATCGACAAACAAGCAGTAACTTTTGGAACAGCGGCTTTTTTTAATTTTGAATTCTACTTTCAACCGGTTGGCGGAAAATTTCACACAAAATTATGTCCTGCACCTGTAACGCCTAAATATTTAATTAAAGAAGAACATAGAAAGAAAAAACAAGCTAAAGATTTACTTTATCACAAACAATCTCATTCGTTGTTATTTGGTTGGATAATTAGTCAAACTTTAGGGTTTTCATCAGCATTCAAGTTGTTTTTGAATATTTTCAAACCTTCAATGTCACCGGCAACTACAGCTTCTTTTAAGCATTTACATAAAAAATCAAAATTGGTTATTGAAAACAATAACAATGAAAAAGTTGACGATTTGCAAGTTGGGTTTACCATTGAAGAAATGGCAAATAGGGTAGAAGGATTACTAAAAAGCATTGGCTTGGTACAAAATTTCGCTCCAATTGTTTATGTAGTTGGTCATGGCGCAACAAGTGTAAATAACACACATTATGCGGGTTATGATTGTGGGGCTTGTTGTGGAAGACCAAGTTCGGTAAATGCAAAAGTGGCATCTTATGCGGCTAATCATCCAAGTGTGAGAGCTATTTTGAAAGAAAGAGGAATTAATATTCCATCAGAAACTCAATTTTTACCAGCTTTACACGATACCACGCGCGATGAAATTGCATTTTATGATGAAGATATTTTGAACGATGTAAATAAAAAGTTACATCATGAAAATGTAATCACCTTTGATATAGCTTTAGCAAATAACGCAAAAGAACGTTCCAGAAGATTTGATACGATTGATTCAACCGAAACAATAGAAAAAATTCATGAAAACGTTAAAAAAAGAGCTTTTTCTTTATTTGAACCTCGACCAGAATTAAATCATGCTACAAACGCCATGTGTGTTGTAGGAAGAAGAAGTTTGTCGAAACAATTGTTTTTAGATAGACGTTCTTTTTTAAATTCTTATGATTATCAAATTGATGCTACGGGGGATTATTTAGCCGTAATTCTGGGTCAAGTAGCGCCAGTTGCTGGAGGAATTAATTTGGAATATTATTTTTCGAGAGTAGACAATCAAAAATTAGGCGCAGGCTCAAAATTACCTCATAATGTGATGGGATTAATTGGTGTTGCTAACGGAATTGATGGCGATTTGCGCCCAGGTTTACCCAGTCAAATGATAGAAGTCCATGATCCAATTCGATTATTAGCGGTTGTTGAGCATTATCCTGAAGTAGTTAAAAAAGCGATTTCAAAAAATCCAGCTACTTATGAATGGTATAAAAACGAGTGGTTACGATTAGCGGTTGTTCATCCAGAAACGAAGCAAATTTTTGTTTTTGAACACGAAGAATTTATCGAATATCATCCTATTCAAAAAGCTAGTCATATTGAAAATGAGTTAGCATTAGCTGAAAAAACAAAGGAAAATCTTCCAGTAGGAATTCTCACTAACGCGTAATATCATGGAACATATACTTCAATATTTTTTATTAGTGCCTTTACTAGGGTTTCTACTAAGTATCTTTTTACCAGAAAAAAACGAAAAACTAATTTCCGGAATTGCTTTCGGAACGGTTTTTATTCAATTTGTAGGATTGGTAGTTTTTATTGGTTTTTGGATTTTTAATGGTTCAGAAGATTTGAATTTAAAAGAAATAACACTTTTGAAGACAGAGCATTATGAGTTTTTTATAGATTTTTATTTTGATAAAATTGGTGCAGTTTACTTGTTTGTGGGTGCTTTATTAACCTCAATGATAACAACTTATAGCCGTTATTATTTACATAGAGAAAAAGGATATAAACGTTTTTTTAATACTGTTTTGTTTTTCTTTTTTGGTTATAATTTGGCCATTTTAGCAGGTAATTTTGAAACCTTATTTATTGGTTGGGAAATCATCGGAATTTCATCATTCTTATTAATTGCTTTTTATAGAGAACGTTATCTACCAGTTAAAAACGCATTTAAAGTATTCTCAATTTACAGAATTGGCGATGTTGGATTACTACTAACCATGTGGGCAAGCCATCATTTATTTCATGAAAATATTACGTTCATGAAGTTGAATAATTATGAATTGGTTAACGAACATTTGCAAAGTCATTCATTTATTGGTGTTTTTATAGCACTTTGTTTGGCTTGTGCGGCGGCGGCAAAATCGGCTCAAATTCCGTTTTCATCGTGGTTGCCAAGAGCAATGGAAGGACCAACGCCATCAAGTGCTATTTTTTATGGTTCATTATCTGTGCATTTAGGCGTTTTCTTAATGTTAAGAACGTATCCATTTTGGGAGCATCAAACCACTATGCGAATCGCTATTGGTTTAATGGGATTTACAACTAGTATTGCTGCGTCATTTATGGCGAAAGTGCAATCTTCAGTAAAAAGTCAGGTAGCTTATAGTTCTATTTCTCAAATTGGAATTATTTTCATCGAAATAGCATTAGGATTTGAAACTTTGGCCCTAATTCACTTTGCAGGAAATGCCTTTTTAAGAACGTATCAATTATTAGTTTCGCCATCAGTGGTAAGTTATTTGATAAGAGACCAATTTTATAATTTTCAACCTAAAAGTAGAAAAGTCAATTTCTTTTTTCCAAAACGAATAGAAAACACTTTGTATATTCTTGCATTAAAGGAATTTAATTTAGAAGGTTTTCTAAATTTAGTACTTTGGAAACCCTTAAAAATAATTGGAAAATTATTAGATTTTTTAGATATCAAAAGAGTGTATTACTTTTTTATTCCGCTTTTTATTTTGGCATTCCTGGCTTATAAATTCAAAGTAGATTTGCCACCACAACTTATTTCAGTTTTGCCTGAAGTCTTTGCGTTTATCGGATTGGTGTTTGTTTTTAAATCCTTTTCAGAAAGAAAAAGCCCGTTTTTAGCGTGGATATTAATTGTGTTGAATCATTTTTGGATTGCTTTGGCTATCGTGTTCAACGACAAAGTTGGTGTAAGTGAAATTGCCTTTTATTTAGCTGGAATTGTTTTAGCTGGAAGCATCGGTTATATTGCTTTGCTTCAGTTGAAAAAAATCGAAATGCGCATTTTAATTAGTCAATATTTAGGACATGTTTATGAACATCCAAAATTCGCTTTCTTTTTCCTATTGGCAACTCTAGGAATTACGGGATTTCCTATCACTTCAACATTTATTGGTGAAGATTTAATTTTTAGTCACATCGATAGTAATCAAGTTGTTCTCGCCTTTTTTGTAGCATCAAGTTTTGTGGTTTCAGGTATTGCTGGAATCCGAATTTATGCCCGTTTATTTCTTGGGCCTCATGTAAAAACATACCATGAGTTGCCTTATAAATCATCCTAAAATTAGTTAAAAAATGAATTCAAAAATAAAAAAATATATACCTGCTGATGGTTTGGCAGGCTTAAAAGAGAATTTTAAATCGGATGCAATTTCTGGGTTTATTGTATTTTTATTAGCCTTACCTTTAAGTTTAGGAATTGCAAAAGCCTCTGAATTTCCACCTATTATGGGTTTAATTTCAGCAATTATAGGGGGTTTAGTTGTTTCTTTTTTCATGGGTTCTCGCTTAACAATTAAGGGGCCGGCTGCGGGTTTAATTGTTATTGTAGCAGGCGCTGTTGCTGAATTTGGTCAAGGAAACAACGAGTTAGGTTGGAAATTAGCCCTTGGAGCAATGGTTGTAGCAGGAGTAATTCAAATACTTTTCGGAGTTTTGAAATTGGGTAAACTAGCTGATTTCTTCCCGCTTTCTACTATTCACGGAATGTTAGCAGCTATTGGAATTATAATTATTGCCAAACAAATTCCTGTATTATTGAATGATAATCCTGCGTTAGCTAAAGGAATGGGGCCAATTGAATTATTATTAAACATTCCCAAATTCATCATCAATTTAGATACAAAAGCTTCGATTATTGGAGTGGTGAGTTTGGCAATTATGATGGGTTGGCCATACATCAAAAACAATTCGATTAAAATGATTCCGGCTCCTTTGGTCGTATTGTTATTTGCTATACCGTGTGAATTATTTATGGATTTCGCACATACAGAACCACCGTACGCTTTAGTGAAAATCGGAAATTTAGCAGATAATATCAACTGGAATGTCGATTTTTCAGGAATTAATCAAACCGGATTATTCATTAAATATGTAATTATGTTTGCTTTGGTTGGTACGTTAGAATCGTTACTAACCGTAAAAGCTATCGATTTGTTAGATCCATTCAAAAGAAAATCCAACACAAATAAAGATTTAATCGCAGTTGGAATTGGAAATACGCTAGCTGCTGTTTTAGGTGGTTTGCCAATGATTTCTGAAGTAGCTCGTAGTTCTTCTAATGTTAATAATGGTGCTAAAACACGTTGGGCAAATTTCTTTCACGGATTTTTCATTTTACTTTTTGTTTTATTAGCAGCTCCGTTACTAGAAATGATTCCTAACGCAGCATTAGCGGCCATGTTAATTAGTGTGGGAATAAAATTAGCGCATCCAAAAGAATTTATTCATATGTTACACATTGGAAAAGAACAATTGTTCATTTTCACAGTTACTGTTTTGGTAACTTTATTTGAAGATTTATTACTTGGAATTGCCGCAGGAATGTTGGTTAAAATGATTATTCATGTTGTAAATGGCACACCAATTTCCTCTTTCTTTAAAGCACCAACAGTAGTTTCCTTTGTAAATAACGAATACAAGGTTGAAATTAGTAAAGCCGCTATTTTTTCTAATTATTTGGGAATTAAAAGAAAATTAGAAGAAATTCCACCGGGATACCAAGTAAGTATTTGTTTGAAAAAAACAAAATTAGTAGACCATTCTGTTATGGAAAATTTAGAGCATTTCAAACACGATTATGAAGCTAATGAAGATAGCGGAACGGTTACAATTATTGGTTTAGAAAATCATAAACCCTTATCTTCGCACCCAAAAGCCTCTAGAAAAAATCTAATAGCAGAATAAATGTGTAAAAATATAAAAATCAGCTTGCTGTTCTGTATTGGAATAGCAAGTTTTCTTACTTTGAATACTACTTTCGCACAAGTAAAAGAAAGTAATAACAATATTTGGTTGCACTATTTTGGAAAGAATATGATTACGGAAAAGTTTTCTTTTTCATTTGAAGCAACAATGCGATATGCTAATGGATTTTCGGAAAAACAACAATATTTTATTCGTCCTTCAGTAGATTATCAATTTACTAAAAAGTTTATGGGAAGCCTTGGGTTTAGTCATTATAATACGTATTCCTACGGAAATCCGGCGATGAATAAAATTAGTATTCCTGAAAACCATTTTTGGATTCAAGGAACGTTTGTTCACAACAGTGGACAATTAAAAATCACACACCGATTACGAGATGAATTTCGATATGTTGGAGTTCCGGCAATGCAATCGAATGGTGATTTAGAAATAGATCATTACGATTATCGAAACCGAATGCGTTATATGTTATTATTCAATTATCCTTTGATAAAAAGGGAAGATGCAACTAAATTATTTGCGTTGTTTGGCGATGAGGTTTTTGTGAATTTAGGTTCGAATGCAGGAAAAACGTTTCTAAATCAAAATCGATTGATTGGTGGAGTTGGGTATAATTTTGATAAAAATCATCAAATGCAATTGAGTTACATTCATCAAAATATTTGGAATTTTACGAACACATTTCAGGAAAGTAATCCAACAGTAAGACTAACTTATGTAACTAATTTCGATTGGAGAAAATAAAAATAAACCCCGATTTGAAATTTCAAATCGGGGTTTATATATTTCGTACTTTTTACTTCGAATTACATCATGCCTGGCATTCCTCCGCCCATTGGCATACTTGATGATTCTTCTTTGATGTCTATTAAAGCACATTCAGTAGTTAAAATCATTCCAGCTACAGAAGCTGCATTTTCTAAAGCCACACGAGTTACTTTTTTAGGATCGATAATTCCAGCGGCTAACATTTGAACATATTCTCCTGTTTTTGCATTGAATCCGAAATCGTCTTTACCTTCTGTTACTTTTGCAATTACTACAGAACCTTCGCCACCAGCATTTTCAACAATAGTTCTCAATGGAGATTCAACTGCTTTATTGATGATTTGAATTCCTGTTGCTTCGTCTACATTTTCTGCTTTGATGTTTGCTAAAGCGGCTTTTGCTCTTACTAAAGCAACACCACCACCAGCAACAATTCCTTCTTCAACTGCTGCACGAGTAGCGTGTAATGCATCGTCAACTCTGTCTTTTTTCTCTTTCATTTCAACTTCAGAAGCCGCACCAACATATAAAACAGCAACACCACCCGCTAATTTAGCTAAACGCTCTTGCAGTTTTTCTCTATCGTAATCTGAAGTGGTTGTTTCAATTTGCGATTTGATTTGGTTGACTCTTGCTTTGATGTTTTCAGCATCTCCAGAACCGTTTACAATTGTAGTATTATCTTTGTCAATTGTAATGTTTTCAGCAGTTCCTAACATATCTAAAGTAGTGTTTTCTAAAGCATAGCCACTTTCTTCAGCAATTACAGTTCCTCCAGTTAAGATAGCGATGTCTTCTAACATTGCTTTTCTTCTGTCTCCAAAGCCTGGTGCTTTTACAGCAGCGATTTTTAAACCACCACGTAATTTATTAACTACTAATGTTGCTAATGCTTGTCCATCAACATCTTCAGCAATAATTAATAAAGGTCTTCCAGATTGAGCTACTGGTTCTAAAACTGGTAATAATTCTTGTAAGTTTGATATTTTTTTATCGTATAATAAAACGTATGGATTGCTTAATTCTGCCACCATTTTATCAGCATCTGTAACGAAATAAGGAGACAAGTAACCTCTGTCGAATTGCATTCCCTCTACCACATCAACGTAAGTATCCATTCCTTTAGCTTCTTCAACCGTGATAACACCTTCTTTTCCTACTTTTGAAAAAGCAGTTGCGATTAAATCACCAATTGTATCATCATTATTAGCAGAAATAGAAGCTACTTGTTTGATTTTTTCAGATGAATCGCCCACTGCTACCGATTGTTTTCCTAATTCAGCAACAATTGTTTCTACGGCTTTATCAATTCCTCTTTTTAAATCCATTGGGTTTGCTCCAGCTGCTACGTTTTTCAAACCTTCTTTAACGATAGCTTGTGCTAAAACCGTTGCAGTTGTTGTTCCGTCACCCGCTAAATCATTGGTTTTAGAAGCTACTTCTTTTACCATTTGAGCACCCATATTTTCTAATGGATCTTGTAACTCGATTTCTTTTGCTACAGATACGCCATCTTTAGTTACAGTTGGCCCGCCAAATGATTTCGAAATAATTACATTTCTTCCTTTTGGTCCTAAAGTTACTTTTACTGCATTTGCTAATGCATCAACGCCACGTTTTAAACCATCGCGAGCTTCAATGTCGAATTTTATATCTTTTGCCATTTTAATTTTTTGTTTAAATGTTTAACGTTTAAATGTTTAAAAGTTGTAGTTTAATCTATGATTAAAGAATTGCATAAATTTCATCCTCTCTCATAATCAGGTAATCTTTACCTTCATATTTGAATTCTGTTCCTGAATATTTACCATATAAAACGGTATCTCCAACTTTTACAGTCATGGTGTAGTCTTTTTTGCCATTTCCCACGGCTACTACAGTACCTTTTTGTGGTTTTTCTTTTGCAGTGTCTGGAATGATAATTCCTGAAGCTGTTGTAGTTTCTGCTGCCAAAGGAGCAATTACTACACGATCTGAAATAGGTTTAATGTTTAATGACATGATTATATGTTTTAGTTATTAAAATTAATTTGTTGTTTGTTGTTTTTCAGAAATTATGCCAAACCCATTTTCTGACAATTTTTCGGTAAAAAAAATGCCAGCACTGACATGCTGGCATTTTATATATTTTGTCAATTCTTATTTTGCTGAATCAGTTGCAACTGGTGCTGGGGTAGTAGCAGGAGTTGCTTGTTTAGTAGCTTCAGGTGTTGTAGGAACTGTAGTTGTTGGGATAGAACTTTCATCTTCTCCTAAAACTTTAGATCCAGATGCCGCTCCATTGAAGCTTAAACTTGATAGTAAAATTAATGCAATTAATATACCACCTAATGTCCAAGTACTTTTATCTAAAAAGTCAGTTGTTTTTTGAACACCACCTAATTGTTGAGAACCACCAAATGAAGAAGATAAACCTCCACCTTTAGGGTTTTGAACCATAATAGCTAAGATTAATAAAAAACAAACAATTGTTATCGCAATTAAAAAACCTGTAAATCCCATAATTAATTATTATTTTGTTGTAAATTTTTGATTTCATTTATTCGGTCTGCAAAGAAACTACTTTTTTCTGGATATTTCAAAATTAATATTTCATATGCTTGTATTGCTTTTGAATATTTTTTTTGTTCTAAATATACTTTTGCTAATGTTTCAGTCATTAAATGCGTTGGCTCTTCAACGCTTTTACTAATATTTGCAGGTGGTTTGGTCGTTTCTTTTACTGGAGCAATTTTTGGATTGGCTTCAATAAATTTATCGATTATATCTATTTTTTTTTGTTTTTCAGGGTTGTTTTCAATGATTTTTTCTTCAACTTTACGATCAATTGGTGTAAATTTTGTCAATTGTAACCATTCTTGAAACGAATGTTTTTCTGAGTCTGTAAAAGGAAGTGGTTTGCCAATTTCTAATTTTTCTTCAGAAGTAGTTTCTGTAGCTTTATCTTCAGACTTTTCTAATTCAATGAAAACAGGTTCAATTTGTGGTAAAATAATCACTTCTTCCATATGATATACTTCAATATCTAATAAAGATTTTTGAATAGCATCAATTTTATCTTGTTGGATAGCTATAAAATTAGCAGAAGTAATAAAATCAAATAAAATAGTTCTATCAGTTGTAAAAGCAGCGGTTTTTTTTAATTCGTAATTGTATCTAAAACTATCTTGATTATACAATCCTTTTAAATGTAATGCACGAGCCGCCTGAAAATAAGGAAACTGCAAAACTACATTCTCTAAAGCAATAGTTTGCTTTTCGTTTATAGTTTCGGGCTTATTTAAAAGATATGTTAAATCGGATCTGTTCAAAGTTTATAAATAAATTACCATTTTGCTAACGATTCGTTGAAAATATCTTGTGTTATTCGTTCAAAAATCACATCTAAAGCGGTTGTTAATTGAGAACCGACTAATTGCTGATTGGCATCAAAATCATAAAAGAATGAAAATCGTTTTTCAAAATTATCTTCTTCTTTGTTTCGGTTGCTAAATCTAACCATTATGGTTATTGTCAATCTATTTTGTGCAGCTCTTTGATCGGCTGTTGCGGTCATTGGGGTAACTCTGTAGTCTACAATTTCACCTTCATAGAGTAATTCACCACCTTGCGATACTAAATTTAAATTGGTTTGACTTTGGATAATATCTTGAAGTTCTAAAGTGAAAATTCTTTCAATTCCGGGTTCCACCAAAGGCGCATTATTTTGAAAATAATTGACTTGGAATGTTTTAGCATCAACGGGTTTTGCACCAGTAAAATTATAAACACCACAACTATTTAAAAGTAATGATATTGAAAAAATTAAAGCAATTGTTATATATCTCATTATAAATCGTATTGTTTGATTTTTCTATACAATGTTCTTTCAGAAATTCCTAATTCATCTGCAGCAGCTTTTCTTTTACCTTTATTACGTTCTAACGATTTTTTGATTAATTCGATTTCTTTCGCTTCTAAACTTAAGGTTTCTTCTTCGTCAACGGTTTCTGCAAATAAATAATTTTGATCGTCGTCTTCATCTTCGAAATCTTCTGCAGCTAAATTGTTTGGTTTTGAAAACATTTCAACTCGTGGTTCTTCTTCAAAAATAGCATTTTCTTCGGGTTTACCATAAATTTTCTGAATTAATCCTTTATTTGCTTCCTGAACTTTTGAATTTCCGTTTTGCATCAACTCTAAAGTTAATTTTTTTAAATCGTTCAAATCACTTTTCATGT
>JBILST010000185.1:0-4924 GCA_044371865.1 Flavobacterium sp. | reverse complement strand
TAAGGTGGTTATTGCGTCGGGGCTCACCTCTTCCCATTCCGAACAGAGAAGTTAAGCCCGATTGCGCAGATGGTACTGCAGTTATGTGGGAGAGTATGTCGCCGCCTTTCTTTTGAAAAGCCCTATCATTTAGTTGATAGGGCTTTTTTGTTGTGTATAAATGTCCCTACGGGACTAAAAAACCACCTTGCAAGGGTGGTTTTTTTGTTTTTGACTACTGAAAGCTAACGCGAGCGTCCCGCTCGTGGATTTACTTTAATCATTGTGTGCACGAGCGGGGTAATTTTTCTTCTCACTTTATGGGCACAGATTGCAAATCTGCCTTTACTTTGTCTTTGATAAAAAATGATTATCTTTTCAAAAGGAAAGCAGAGGTGAACTATCAAATCCGCCAAGCTCAATACTTATATAGCGCATTAGTCCTCTGCCGACCTTTTAATCCGTTGAATTGCTTCAAATAGAATGATAGACATAATGGTCTAATAAAGGCTCTAAAGAAGTTCAACATTTTTTATTATCCTAAATTCAGAGTTATGAAAAATTATTTATTCCATGTTGGTATTGACATCTCAAAGTTAAAGTTAGATGTAGTTATAGTTAAAGCTGATTCCATTAATTCGGCTGAACATTTTGTAGTAGAGAATACTCAAAAAGGAGTTAAAGGCATTGTTGATTTATTATTGAAAAGAAGGATTGATTTAGAAACAACATTATTTTGTTGTGAAAACACAGGGGTTTATACCTTTCCTTTGAGTGCTTATCTTTCAGAAAAGAAGTATGATTATTGGATTGTTCCAGCAATTGAGATCAAGCGTTCAAAAGGCATATCAAGAGGGAAAAACGACAAGATTGACGCTAAAGATATTGCTCTGTATAGTATTAGAAATATTGACAAACTTAAACTTTCGTCTATTGCTGAAAAGGAAATTCAGCAACTAAAATTATTATATACAGAAAGAGATAAAGTGGTAAAAACACTATTGTTATTTGGAACATCAAAAGAAAATGAAGCATTTACTACAAAAGAGATTTATAAAACAATCTCACAAATAAATACGAAAACAATAAAAGCATTGAAAAGTTCATTGAAAATTATTGAAACTAAAATGAAAGATATTATTAAAAATGATGCAGATTTAAATCAGCAAATGAATTTAATTAAGAGCGTTCCAGGTGTTGGAGAGCAAACAGCAATTTATTTAATTATTGCAACAAAAGGATTTAAAGCATTTGATTCTTCAAGAAAATTTGCATGTTATGCTGGAGTAGCTCCTTTCGAATATTCTTCTGGCTCGAGTGTAAGAGGTAGAACAAAAGTAAATCATATGGCTGATAAAAAAATGAAGTCATTGCTACAAATGTGCGCCTTGTCAGCAATAAAATATGACCCGCAGCTGAAAGAATATTATCTCAATAAAAAAGAAGAAGGCAAAAATGGAATGCTGGTTTTAAACAATATAAGATGCAAAATTATAAGCCGAGTTTTCTCTGTAGTTAATAGACAAACTCCATTTATAAATACTTATAAATTTGCATCCTAAATTTAATAATTATATTTGTTTTTTATCATAGAATGCGCTATCGGGTTTATCTTTAATATACCATCATTTTATTTGCCAAAGATTATATACTTCACCAGTATTTCTATTAATTCTTATAAAAAAAGTCTTATCAATTCCAGTAATACCAGTTCTATTTATTACAACTTCGATTTCCCAAACTCTATCATCTAATATTAGTTTTACAATATATTTTGAATTATCAAAATCTATATTTTTATACTTGTTTTTTAAAATTAATTTTGTAAAATCCAAAGCAATTTTTTCATTTTCGATTAAATCAATACCATATCTATAATTAACTTTTTTTGGTAATCTCGTTACAGGGTTATCATCTTTCATACTTTTACAACCATTAAAAACAGTTAAAAGTAATAATAATAAAATACTTTTTTTTATCATTGCTCAGGCTTTAAATTATCGTCTAAAATACAATCTGGATCAAATTTATTTTTTCTTAATTCTCTTGATTTAGGATCAGAAGGCAAATCTGTATATATTGGTTTATTATACTTCGACCGCGCGGATTTCTCACCGCATCAATTGCGCGGAATTGCATTCCGTGCCTACAAGCTACTTCAAAACAAAGCTACTGAAATAATTTTATCTATTTTTAAGTAGTATACAAATTATACTTACAAGGTCAAAAAAACCTTGTAGGAAATAGAAAAACCCTGCAAATCATCTTGCAGGGTTTTGTATATCATTCTGTCAAGCTGAACTTGTTTCAGCTTCTCTTTTTAGATTCTGACCCGAGCTTGCGAACTGACGAAGTAAACGAGTTCAGAATGACAAAAAGGTTACTTCGTTTTCTTCACGTATTGTGTCAAAATATAAATATTTTGGTTTTCCACTCTACCTTCAATAAGGTTTGCGTCGTCCCAAACTAATTTTATGTTGTGCACGGCTGCTCCACGTTTTGCAGTAAAAGTAGCGCCTTTTACATCTAAATCTTTAATCAACACCACTGAGTCACCATCTAATAAGGTTACACCGTTGCTGTCTTTATGTACAATTTTGTTTTCGTCTTCTTCTTCGCCTTCACCCGTTGCTTTTGCCCATTCTAACGCTTCTTCGTCCAGATACATCATCTCTAACAAATCAGTGTTTTTTAAACGCGCTAACATTCTCCAAGATACAATTTGAACCGGTAAATGTTCGCTCCACATACTTTCAGATAAGCCTCTCCAGTCTTTTTCATCGGTAGTTTCAGGGTTTTCAATTTGGTCTTTTAGGTGTTTTGCAATTAACACACTATTTTCAACCGTTCTTTCATTTGTTGGTGGCAATACATATACAACTAAGTCATGTTCCGTACCACTAATTTCGCAAACTGAACCACTACGGTCTTTCAGTTTTCTTTCTATTACACTCATTTTGAATGGATTTTACGTAGATAATAATTTGGAGCAAAGGTATAAATAGTATTAAGATGGCATAAAAAAAAGCAATTAATTTCTTCCTTTTTCATTTGGGTATAAATCAGGTAAAGCATCACTTTGCCAAAATTCTTTGGTGTCCACATCTATAATAGATAATTTTCCTTTGAAAGCAGCGCCTGTATCTACATTCCAAACACAAGCCTTATTTATGGGTGTAGATTCCTCAATTTTAGTAACTGGTGTATGGCCAATATAAATTTCTTTATAAAGCTTTAACCGATTAGGATAAGTAAGAGCGTCTTCCGAAAGTTCGTTGTCCATAGCCAAAACGAGTTCCCACAAAGTTCTATCCCAATAGAATAAAGGGGTAAAAAATTCATGTGTAACTCCTCTAACATTCGTAAAACCGGCATGAATGAACAATCTATTTTCGGAGTCTATGTGATAATTTTGTAACGACTGTAAAAATCGGATGTGTTTTTCTTTAGTAGTAGTATCAATGTTTTGGTACGACAAAGCTGACGCTTCACCACCATGTAAAAACCACATTTTTTCATCAAACCCTTCGTTGTCATGACACAACCATTTTAGCAATAAATCATCATGATTTCCTCTAATGAATATACAGTTTTGTTTTTCTTTCAGGTCTATTAAGAAATCTAAAACAGCTGGCGACTCGCTCCAACCATCTACATAGTCACCTAAAAAAATTAACGTGTCGTTTTTTGAAACATTCGCTCTTTCTAAAACCTGAACTACTGCTTTTAAGCCACCATGAATATCGCCAATTACTAATTTTCTACTCATTCTTTGTATTGTATTTCATTTTTCGTAAAATTCGCATCACTTCTTTAAAGGACAAATATACTATTGGATTTTCAAATTGTTTTAGGTAAACTTTTGCATCAATTAGTTTTTGCTTCGCTTCTTCAAATCCATTCAAATAACAAATCATTAAGGTGTGCGGCACATTAAGCAAATCTCTTTTTTCAGCAGGTTGTAAAACGATTCCTTTTTGAAGTTTGTTTAATAAAGTAATATTTGAATTATAAATATGATGCAACATCTTTTTGTTGTATTGTGGCGGTTCAAACAACAACTGAGAGTCTATTTTGTAATAACCATTATCAAAAAAAGTTAAAACTACTTTTTCTAGCGGATAAAAACTGGTTTTATCATTTAATCCCAAACAAACATATTCGGTAATGGAAAAAGAATCTTCATCAAACGAAATGCTCACTTCATCTAATGCCGAATAAAACAATTTGACTTGTTCATTCACTAATTCAATATCCACTCTAGAATAATACATTTTATCTCGAACTTTTTTCTTATTTCCTGCCCAACATACCACAAAAAGTTCTTTGAAAACCTTGTAATTTGATTCTAAATCTTTGTGTCTAGTATTCATAAAATCCAAAACACTTTCCAATGTATACGAAATATTATTTCGGGAGTTGTTTTCTAAGCTAATAACCGTTTCAATATTTTGTTTGGAATAGGGAATTTTATCAAATGTAGGCGTTGTATTACTTCCTTTTCTAATAAAGGTACTGTTTGCAACTATGGTGTGAATTCCCTTTTTAAAATAAGATGTTTTTGATTTGGGTTTAATGGTAACTAATCCAACTACTTTGTCTTTTGGAAGATTAGGAAAAGGCACGTTTTCATACTGAATTTTTGGCGGATTTTCCAAAAAAGCATTGACCAAATTTTGAATGCGACTATCGTCAAAAAAATCATCACCCACGATTTCATTGGTTTCGTCTTCCACACCAACTACAATGTAAGAATTGTTGCTAGGATTTGAATTCGAAAGGGCGCAAATGTGTTTTAAAAACTTTGCTTTTCCTTCTTTGGTATGTAAATTTAACTGGCGTTTTTTATCATAAAAACTATTCTCATCGTTGTGAGCTAATAAATTTTTGATAAGAAGACGTTTGTTTATCATTGTTTTGGTTTGCAGTCTCAGTCTCAGTTTAC
>JBILST010000157.1:0-5531 GCA_044371865.1 Flavobacterium sp. | reverse complement strand
TTCTGCGACTGAAAACTGCGACTGAAAACTAAATTAAGGCACTTTATTTCCCATACTTTCGGTCCAAATAGCAAACCAATCTTGTGTGTCTAAAACTAGTGATTTTGCTTTCATTAATTGTTGAATGCGACTTACATTAATAGTTCCTGCTACCGGTAGAATGTTTGCTGGATGTTGTAAAATCCAAGCTAGTAAAATCAAGTCAGAACCCACATGATATTTATCGACTAATTTAGAAAAAAGTAATTTCAAGCGTTGAGTTTGCTCCGTATTTTCTCTAAAAACTACTCCTAACGGATTCCAAGCCATCGGTGTAATTTTGTGCAATTGCATATAGTCTAAACTTCCATCTAACATAGCTTCGTGGTTGGTTGCCGAAAACTGAATTTGATTAAAAGAAATTTCCGTTTTTTGACGCAATAATTCGGTTTGCGAAGGGGTAAAGTTAGAAACACCAAAAGATAGAATTTTTCCATCAGATTTAAGTTTTTCAACTGCTTCAGCAACTTCATCAGCTTGGATTAACGGACTTGGTCTGTGTAATAAAAAAACATCTAAATAATCAGTTTGAAGATTTTTTAGTGAATTTTCTGCGGACCAAATGATGTAGTCTTTAGAATAATTGTAATGTTTAATGGTATTTTGCGGACGATTTTCAGAAACGTATTGAATTCCACATTTAGTAATTAGTTGTATTTTTTTTCGGTCGATTTTACTTTCGGTTAAAGCTTTTCCAAAAGCAGCTTCGGTGGTATATCCGCCATAGATATCGGCATGGTCAAATGACGTAATTCCGTTTTCAAAAAAAAGGTTAATTAAGTGACTCATTTCTTTTGTGTTAAGGTTTTTATCCCAAACACCCCAATTCATAACTCCGGCAATTATAGGTGATAATTTTATTGACATAATGTGCTGTTTTTTCAAATTTTTCTTAAAAATATAAAATAGAATCATAAAACACTCACAAAACCTACTTTTTTTATTGTTTTTTAACGCTATGTTAACAACTAAAATCTAAAAAAAATTACAATTTGCAGCGTTAAAAAATGTTGTTAATTTCACAGCGTCAAAATTAAACCAAAATGGAAGAAAATACATCGACTCTAGACATTAGAGCTATCAATGAAAAAATTGAAAGAGAAAGTGCTTTTATAGACTTACTTACCATGGAAATGAACAAAGTAATTGTGGGTCAAAAACAAATGGTCGAACGATTACTTATTGGATTATTAGGACAAGGACACATTTTATTAGAAGGAGTTCCTGGATTAGCAAAAACATTAGCAATTAATACGCTATCACAAGCGGTACATGGTTCGTTTAGTAGAATTCAGTTTACGCCCGATTTATTACCAGCCGATGTGGTGGGAACAATGATTTTCAACATGAAAGACAATGATTTTACCATTCGTAAAGGACCAATTTTTGCAAATTTTGTGTTAGCGGATGAAATTAACCGTGCTCCTGCAAAAGTACAATCGGCATTATTAGAAGCCATGCAGGAAAAACAGGTTACCATTGGCGACGAAACCTTTAAATTAGACAAACCATTTTTAGTAATGGCGACTCAGAATCCTGTTGACCAAGAAGGAACCTATCCTTTACCAGAAGCACAGGTTGACCGTTTCATGTTGAAAGTGGTTATCGATTATCCTAAAATGGAAGACGAGCGTTTGGTGATTCGTCAAAATTTAAAAGGTGCTTTTGAAAAAGTGAATCAAGTGGTTTCAATTGAGCAAATTTTAAGAGCACAAGAAGCGGTTCGTGAAGTATATATGGATGAAAAAATCGAAAAATATATTTTAGATATTATTTTCGCAACACGTTATCCAGAAAAATATAAATTAGAAAGTCTAAAACCATTAATCAGTTTTGGAGCTTCACCACGTGGAAGTATCAACTTAGCTACTGCTGCAAAATGTTACGCTTTCATCAAACGTAGAGGATATGTAATCCCAGAAGACGTTCGTGCAGTGGTTTATGATGTATTACGTCACAGAATTGGAATCACATATGAAGCCGAAGCTGAAAACGTAACCACAGAAGATATCATTAGCAAAATTGTAAACGAAATTGAAGTGCCTTAATCAAGTTGGCAGTGTTCAGTTATTAGTTGGCAGTTATATTGCAGAAAAATAACTAAGTAAATTTATTATTACAGAAAGTTGAATACTTACTAATTTCAACATAAAGTTATTCACTGAACACTTAAAACTGAACACTGATTACTAATAAAAAATGGATACCAAAGAAATTCTAAAGAAAGTTCGGAAAATTGAAATCAAAACCCGAAGATTGAGTGATCACATCTTTTCGGGAGAATACCATACGTCTTTTAAAGGACGCGGAATGACGTTTTCAGAAGTACGCCAATATCAATATGGTGACGATGTAAGAGCGATTGATTGGAATGTAACCGCACGTTATAACGAACCCTTTGTAAAAGTATTTGAAGAAGAGCGTGAATTAACCATGATGTTAATTGTAGATATTTCGGGTTCGGAAAGTTTTGGTACAAAAAATCAACAAAAACGTGATATGGTTACTGAAATCGCTGCAACGTTGGCTTTTTCGGCAACGCAAAACAATGATAAAATTGGATTGCTTTTGTTTTCGGACCAAATAGAGTTGTTTATTCCGCCAAAAAAAGGGAAATCGCACGTTTTACGAATTATTCGCGAGTTAATAGAGTTTGAACCGAAAAGTAAAAAAACCGATTTATCGCAAGCTTTGAAATATTTATCAAGTGTTTTGAAAAAGAAAGCGATTGTGTTTTTAATTTCTGATTTTATGACGAAAGACTACGAACACACCTTAAAAATTGCTTCAAAGCGACATGATGTAACCGGAATTCGTGTTTTTGACCAAAGAGAAGAAAGCATTCCAAACATCGGAATTGTAAATATGTTAGATGCTGAAACGGGCGAAACATTAGTAGTAGATACCAATTCTAAAGCGGTTCGACAAGATTACGAAAAGTATTATCGCGAAAATGTAGCCTATTTTAGAGATATATTTTCAAAATGTGGCGCCGGAACCATAAGTTCAAGAGTAGATGAAAGCTATGTAACCAAATTATTGGGTTATTTTAAAGCGCGTAATTAAGAAAAATGAAAAAGACAATTTACTTTTATATTGCTTTATTGTTTGGATTTTTGGGATCAGCTCAAAAAATCACAACAGCTATTGATTCTTCACAAATAAAAATTGGATCGCAATTCAATTTAACGATTAAAGCTTCGGTAAACGCAAAGGATAAAGTAGTTTTTCCAAATGCGAAAAATTTTGGCGCTTTAGAAGTTTTAGAATCCTATCCAATAGATACTGTTAAAAATAATTCACAATACGAATTAATCAAAAAATACGGATTAACCCAGTTTGATTCGGGCAGATATTTGATACCAAAATTAGTAATCAAAATTAACAATACTGCCTTTCAAACCGATTCGCTTTCCATTGTAGTAAACAATGTAAAAGTGGATACCACTAAGCAGCAAATGTATGATATTAAAAACATCATCGCTACCGAAGAAGAACCGAGTAGCGAATGGTGGAAATTATTGGTGTTATTAGCTTTAATAGTTGCTTCAGGTTTTGGTTCGTATTTCATCATTAAAAAATTACAAAACGGAAAAGTAAAAGAAGAAGAATTTTTCGCTTCACCTATTGAAAAAGCAATTGCGTATCTTCAAAATTTAGATAAAAAACAATTGGTTCAAAAAGGCGATGTAAAAGAATATTATTCTGAAATGACCGATATTGCTCGAACGTACATTGAAGAATCTGTGAATATTCCTGCTATGGAAAGCACATCGAGCGAGTTGATGGGTGCATTGAAAAAGGCAATTTCTGAGAAGAAAATGTTTGTAAATCGTGAAGAATTAGACAAATTTCGTCAGGTTTTAGAAAATGCTGATTTAGTAAAATTTGCCAAATCAAAACCACTGCAATTTGAAATAGAAAAAGACAAAACGATCATAGATAAATTTTTATTAATCGTTGACAAAGCATTACCAAGAACCGAAGAACAAGCCGAAGCACTTTTTGCAGAAGAAGTAAGAAGAAAAGAGTTGAAGAAACAAAAATTCATGCGAACCGCTATCTCAGTGGGAATTGCTGTTGTTTTATTCGTAATTTCAGTTGGGATTTTCGCTTACACTTTTGGTTTAGATTATTTAAAAGAGCATCATATTGGTTATACGACAGAAGAATTATTAGAAAAAGAATGGATTACTTCTGAATACGGAGAACCTGCAATTGTGATTGAAACACCAAAGGTTTTGAAACGAAATAACGATGAAAAAATTCAAAATAACCTACCTGAAAACGTAAAATCAACGAACAGATTTATGTATGGTAGTATCATTGATGATTTTTCAATTATTTTGGTAACTACTGCTTTTAAAGACACAACCAAGTTGGATTTAGAAATGGCATTAGAAACTGATTTGAAAGAATTGGAACGTTTTGGTGCCAAAAACATCATTGTAAAAACCGCTGATTTTGAAAACGTAAAAGGTCTTTCAGGTAAAAAATCATACGGAAGCTTTACTGCTTTTAACGAGATTACAAAAGAAGACCAAAAAATGAACTATGAAATTTTGGTTTTTGCTCAACCAGGTGGTGCTCAAGAATTTTTCTTAATTTATAAGGAAGAAGATGAACACGCAAAACAAATTATGGAGAAGATTCAGAATTCAATTGAACTAAGAAAAGCGAAAAAATAATGGGAAAAGTAACTTTTTTAAATCCAGAATTTTTGTGGCTATTTTTGGTTTTACCAATAGCAATTGCTTGGTTGTTTTACAAACGAAATCAGCTTTCGGCAACACTAAAAATGAGTTCGGTAACACCATTTAAGCAAAACCGTACTTTTTTAGCCAAAGCAAAACCGTTTCTACATGTATTGCGAATTTTAGCATTATGTTTAATCATTATTGCTTTAGCCCGACCAAGAAGTGTGGATGTCACTTCAAAATCAAAAACCACTAAAGGAATTGATATTGTAATGGCAATCGATGTTTCGAGTAGTATGTTGGCCAACGATTTAAAACCAAACCGTTTAGAAGCTCTAAAAAAAGTTGCGTCCACCTTTATTCAAGATAGAGTAAATGACCGAATTGGTTTAGTTGTTTATGCAGGAGAAAGTTATACTAGAACTCCAGTAACTTCTGATAAAGCAATTATTTTGCAATCGTTAAAAACAGTTGAATACGACGATTCTATTATTGCAGACGGAACAGGAATAGGTGTTGGTTTAGCCACAGCAATTAATCGAATAAAAGATAGCAAAGCAAAAAGCAGAATCATTATTTTATTGACTGATGGTGTAAACAATTCTGGAACTATCGATCCAAGGACAGCAGCCGAAATAGCAAAACAATATGGCATAAAAGTATATACTATTGGAATTGGAACCAATGGAAAAGCACTATTCCCAGTGGCAAAAGACGCTAACGGAAAATTAGTTTTTAGAATGATGCCCGTAGAAATTGATCAAAAATTAATGCAAGAAATTGCTAAAACAACGG
>JBILST010000273.1:0-3095 GCA_044371865.1 Flavobacterium sp. | reverse complement strand
TGAAATTTCTGCTATTAATTTTGACATCATTTGTAAAGAAGGATCAGAAATTAAACTGACTAATTTACAAGCCGATAGATTACAAGTTCGTGTTTCGCAAGGAAGTATTGTAACTACAAAAGGAACCGTTAAAAATCAAGATATTTTATCCAACTCTGGTGGAAAATACGATGGACAGGATTGTAAAACCCAACAAACAGTAGTTACAGTAAACGCTGGCGGCATGGCCCACGTGTATGCAACGGATTTAGTAGATGCTAAAACAAGAGCAGGTGGTGAAATAAAAATCTACGGTAAACCAAAACAAATCAACGAAAAGAAAATCGCTGGAGGAACTATTGAACAAGCGAAATAGTTTAGTGATTAGTAAAAAGTAACTAGTAATTAGTTATTTTTTCTAGAAATTAGTAATTTTATACTTTAATTCAAAAGAGCCTTGTGAACTTATCACTTATCACTCTTTACTTATCACTTAAATTTGCATTTACAAGACATACTTACCGCAATTCCTTGGGGACTTTTGTTAGCTTTTTCAATTGGTCCTGGTTTTTTTGTATTACTAGAAACTAGCATTACCAAAGGTTTTAGAGCGGCTTTTACTTTTGATTTAGGAATTGTTTTTGGCGATATTATTTTTATTTTAATTGCGTATTTAAGTACCAATCAACTTTTAGAACAATTAAAAGATAATCCCACCTTGTTTATTATTGGTGGAATTATCATGTTGGTTTACGGTTTAGTTTCTTTTATCATGCTAAAACGTAATTTTAAAAAGCAACAAGACGACGAACAAGACGACGATAACATTCCAAAAAAGAATTATTTCGCTTTGTTTTTTAAAGGTTTTTTATTGAATTTCATTAACATTGGAGTCTTAGGTTTTTGGATGATGATTATCATTACATACGGACCACAAATGGAAATGAATACTTCTCGTATTTCTATCTTTTTTGCTTCTATTTTAGCTTTTTATTTAGCATTTGATGTCGCTAAAATATTATTAGCAAAGCAATTGAAACACAAATTAATTCCAGCAAACATCTACAAGATTAAAAGAGTAATCAGTTTGGTTATTTCCATTTTTGGATTGTTTTTTATACTACAAGGTTTTTTCCCAAAAGAAAAAGAAATGATAACCAATAAGTTATTACCTGATACCGCAGTTGCTGAATAATATTTTCTATTGTTTGTCATCCTGAACTCGTTTCAGGATCTAATTTTTAAACTTATGAAATACATCTTATTCCTCTTATTTTCTTTATCAATTTTCGCTCAAGACACTATTCCAGCTACAAAAAGTGTTATTGCTTTAGATAAAATGAACGTGATTTATCGTGGTGTTGAAAATCCTATTTCAATTGCTGTTAACAATGCAAAATCTTATGTTATCTATGGTAATGATGTTTCTAAAAATGAAGAAGGAAAATATGTTCTTCGTCCAGGTTCTGGTAATGAAACCAAAGTATTTGTTGAAATAGAAAATTTTGATGGTTCAAAAGTTGTTGAGGAACATGTTTTTAGGGTTTTAAACATTCCTATGCATCAAACAACAATCAATGGTGATTATTCAACTTTTAGATCTTCTTTAGAATTTAAAATTGAAGAATTAGTAGATGCAGAAATTGGTGTAAAATTTATAGATTGTCTTTTTATTACTTGTGAAGTGACTCAATTTAATTTAAAAGTAGGGAGTCATCCAACAATTGTTATAAGTGCAAATAAAATAACACCTGAAGCTTTAGAGTTAATTAAAAAAGCAAGAAAAAAAGATATAATTTTAATAAATCAGATAAAAGGAAAATATTATGGTTTTGATGGTTTTATTAAAAACCCACGACCAATTGTTTTTCAAATTATTAAATAAAAACCTCCTAATTTCTTATAAGGTTTTAGGGGAATCGCCCGGAATATCTTTAATTAATTTTTTAAATTCTGAAACAAGTTCAGAATGACAAAATAAAAAAACCTCCTAATTTCTTAGAAGGTTTTGGAGGCATCTCCCGGATTCGAACCGGGGTAGACGGTTTTGCAGACCGCTGCCTAGCCGCTCGGCCAAGACGCCATTGTTGAACGGACTGCAAATTTACATTTTATTTCTTCTTTTCCAAAAATATTAAGCATTTATTAAGTAGAAATATTTAGTTTTAAAGTTTAATTTTGTGCAAAACAAATAGTTAATTAATTATGAAGAATTTACGTTACTTAAAACCTATATTTAGTTTTTTCTTAATCGGTTTATGTATTACTACTATTAGTAGAATTATTTTGTTTTTTATTTTCAAAGAAAGGGTTGTTGAGAATCCAAACTATGGACAATTATTTTTAATTGGTCTTCGTTTCGATTTAATTCTTATGAGTTACATTGCTTTTTTACCAGCGGTGTTACTTTCTTTACTTCCCGATTCGGTGTTACAATACATTAAAAAATTCTTCAATATTTACTTTATTTTCTTCTTGTTTTTGTTCCTACTAATGGAATTATCAACATTAGATTTTATTAATCAATACGATACACGTCCAAATCGTTTGTTTTTAGATTATTTAATTTATCCTAAAGAAGTGGTTGGAACACTTTTAAAAAGTTATTTACCTTCATTAATTATCACTACTATTTTATTAAACAGTGCTTTATTTTTTGCTTTTAAATTTGGTAAAAAATTATTTTACCCTCAAGAAAGTAACTATAAAACTAAATTACTTTTATTTTTAGTCGTTTCATTTTTCTTGTTTTGGGGCGCTCGAGGTAGTTTAACTTCTAAACGTCCAATTAACGGAAGTAATGCAATCTTTTGTTCGGATCAAATGACTAATTCTTTAGGTTTAAATTCACTTTATACAGTTGCTTTTGCCGCCTATTCATTAAAAAACGAAGGTGATGTTAAAAAGTATGGAAAAATGGATGAATTAGAAGCGTATACTCGTGTAAAAAAATACATGGATGTAACCGAATTCCTTCCGGGTGAAGTACCTTTTTTACATCTTCAAAAAGCAGAAGTTGCTCAACCAAAATATAATGTTGTTATCTTTTTACAAGAAAGTTTAGGAGCTGAGTATGTGGGATGTTTAAATGGTTTACCCTTAACACCTGAATTAGA
>JBILST010000272.1:0-3099 GCA_044371865.1 Flavobacterium sp. | reverse complement strand
AGAACAGAAGCGTGAACTCTTGCATTTGCTCCAGTTTTTCCTCCTTCTAAATTATTGTTCTCAACTTTAATAGGACGACCCTCACGAGTTTTGATTAAAATATTAGCAAAATCAAAACCATCAGCCATTGTTGTTGCATAATAATCAGCAACCCCAGGAATAATTTCTTCTGGTTGAACTACGTAAGGAATTGACTTTACAACAGGACCCTCACAAGCTGCTAATGAAGCGGCAGCTGTGCTAAATCCAACATATTTTAAAAAGTCACGACGAGTAGTTGACGAAGCAGACAAAGTTTCCTTATCTCCTAAAAACTGGTCAACCGGAATTGGTTCCACAAACTCGTTGTTTCTTAGCGTCTCAACAATAGAACTATTTTCGTTTAGTTCTTCAACACTTTTCCAGTATTTTTTGTTTGATGCCATTGTATAGTATATTAGCTTCTTAAATTATTTTATTAATAGTGACATTTACCACATTCTAAACCTCCCATTTGAGCCGCAGTTAACTGAGATACTCCGTATTTTTTAGAAAGTTCTTCATGGATTTTTTTGTAGTAAGCATTATCTTCTACTTTCACATTTGTTTCTCTGTGACAGTTGATACACCATCCCATTGTCAATGGAGCATGTTGTTTCATGATTTCCATTTCTTCAACTGGACCGTGACAAGTTTGACACTCAACTCCTGCAACAGTTACGTGTTGAGAGTGATTGAAATAAACGTGATCTGGTAAATTATGAATTCTAACCCATTTAACTGGTTTAGTTTTACCTGTATATTTTTGTAACGATTTGTCCCATCCAACAGCATCATATAATTTAGCGATTTCACCATCGTAAAATGCTTTAGAATGCTCTTCAGTTGCAGTAGTTTCAGCTACTTCACTAATGTTTTTGTGACAGTTCATACAAACATTCAACGAAGGAATGTTAGAATGCTTACCAACTCTTGCAGCAGAGTGACAGTATTTACAATCAATTCCGTTTTCACCAGCGTGAATTCTGTGTGAATAGTGAATTGGTTGCACTGGCTCATATCCTTGATCTACACCAATTTGCATCATCCATCCGTATGCAAAATAAGCAGAAACCAACAATAACAAGATTGCAGATACCAATACTAAGAATTGATTTTTAGCATATGCTTTGAAAACATTCATTAATGAACGATTTTTCTGCACAACTTCTAATCCTTTAGCACTAGCAATTTTTGTTAACATGTTATACACTAAGAATAACATTACAACTAACATGATCATTACTAATGAAAGCACTCCTAATATTACATTATTAGAAACACCAGAATTATCAGCATTTGCTTCCCCAGCCACAGGAGCACCAGGTGCAACTGCAGGAGCCGCAGGCGCTGGCTCAGAAGTATAAGCTAAAATATTGTCAATATCTTCATTTGACAATTGTGGAAATGCAGTCATTGGAACTTTATTGTTCTCTTCAAACACTTTTACTGCTTGTGCATCTCCTGACTTGATTAATTCTCCACTATTCTTAACCCATTTGTATAACCACTCTTTATCATACTTAGCAGCAACGTCACGAAGTGCAGGACCCGTAGCTTTTGCATCTAATTTATGACATGCGGCACAATTGGTATTAAATAATTCTTTACCCTTTGCTGCATCCTGAGCGAACGCAGATAAAGAAGTTACTAGCACGAATGCTAAACTGAAGAAAATCTTTGAAAACGATTTATGGTTACCCACCTTTTTCATATTTAAAATGATTATCGACTTAATTTGGTATACTTTTAGATATACCTTATCTAAAAACAACACGTTATTTTTTCAAAACTCCGACAAAAATACAATATTCGAACTATTATTAAAACCTTAATTTTATCTTAAAATGTAATTTATATTTGTTCTAAATAATTTTTAGGTATTCAAATATCATCTTAAATTGTATTTTTGTATTAAATTCAAATGTATATGAAAAATTTATCAAAACATAACTTATTGTACTTCTTTATTCTATCATCATTTTTCTGTTTAACATCGCAAGCACAGATTGGAAAAACAACTGTAAATGTTGATCCAAAAATTGATCAATTACTAAAAGAAAAAAGAAAAATAAACAGCGGTTTATTTTTAAACGAAGGATACAAAATTCAAATATATTATGGAAATAGTGAAGATTCGAAAAAGAAACTTCAGGAATTTAAAAGAGATTTTAAAGACTTAGATGGCACCTTAATTTTTAATAGCCCCAACTACAAAGTATGGATAGGTAATTTCAAATCAAGGATAGAAGTAGAGCGTTTATTTCTAGAAGTGAAAAAAAAATATCCTGCTGCCTTAATTATTAAACCTTCAAATTAGTAAACATCCTATAAAAACAAAAAGCCATTCGTTTGAATGGCTTTTTTTATGATTGAATAAATCTTATTTCAATTTTTTCTTCACTTCAACTTCATGGAATCCTTCAATTAAATCATACTCACGAATATCGTTGTAATTTTTAATCTGCATACCACAATCATAACCTTTAGAAACTTCTTTCACATCATCTTTAAAACGTTTTAAAGTAGCTAACTCACCTGTATAAATTACAACTCCTTCTCTAATTAAACGTATTTTAGAATTTCTGAAGATTTTACCATCAGTAACCATACATCCTGCAATAGTTCCCACTTTAGAAACTTTGAAAATTTCTCTAATTTCGGCAGTACCTGTGATTTCTTCTTTCATCTCTGGAGACAACATTCCTTCCATAGCATCTTTCAAGTCATCAATAGCATCGTAAATAATTGAATAGTTACGGATATCGATTTCTTCTTTTTCAGCTAATTGTTTTGCATTTCCTTGTGGACGAACGTTAAATCCGATGATAATCGCATCAGAAGCAGAAGCTAACAATACATCAGATTCTGTAATTGCTCCAACTCCTTTATGAATAATGTTGATTTGAATTTCTTCAGTAGATAATTTAGAGAATGAATCCGATAATGCTTCAACAGAACCATCCACGTCTCCTTTAAGGATAATATTCAATTCTTTAAATTGTCCTAATGCAATACGACGACCAATTTCGGCAAGCGTAATATGTTTTTGGGTACGAACTGATTGCTCACGTTGTAATT
>JBILST010000270.1:0-3138 GCA_044371865.1 Flavobacterium sp. | reverse complement strand
ACAATGGCTATTGCAAAAAAAATGTTTCAAGTTTCAAGTTTCAAGTTTCCCAATAATACTGTTGATTTTGTAAACACTGAATTTAATTTGTTTTTTGAGAACCTGAAACCTCAAATCTTCAATTTGATTTATTTCGATGGCAACCATTCCAAAAAAGCTACTTTAGATTACTTTGAAGCGTTACTTCCAACAATCTCAAATGATTCCGTTTGGATTTTTGATGACATTCATTGGTCAGCTGACATGGAAGATGCTTGGGAAATCATAAAAAACCATCCAAAAGTTTCGGTTACGATTGATACGTTTCAATGGGGAATAGTGTTTTTTAGAATCGAACAAGAAAAGGAACATTTTATCATCAATCCGAATAAAACCATAAGTTCGCATTTGTTTGAAAGAATTCGTTTTTAGCTTGTAACAAAATTTATATTTTCGTACTAATAATCAAACATCTATAAATTGGTTATTATGGAAAATCAATCTTTTTTTAAATCGAAACTATTTAAAATCTTACTCCCAATAGTTGTAGTTTTAGGTATAATCAATATTGCTAAATCTGGATACTTATTTGGGCAATGGCTTCATAATGTTTTAAATTAATTCCGATAAATCGGCATAAAATTGTAACAAATCCCTTTCTTTTTCTACTTATAGATAGTTATGAAGTCAATTTTCTGAATTCAAACTTCTAAATTCTAATTTCATTATGGCAAATCCGTTAATTAAAATAACCAATATCAAAAGAGATTTCCCTTTAGGAAACGAAATCGTGTATGTATTAAAAGGCATCGATTTAGAAATTAATAAAGGCGAATATGTAGCTTTAATGGGACCTTCTGGTTCTGGAAAATCAACGTTGATGAATATTTTAGGTTGTTTGGATACGCCAACTTCTGGAACTTACATTTTGAACGGAAAACACGTTAGTGAAATGCAAGACGATGAATTGGCTGGAATTCGTAATAAAGAAATTGGATTCGTTTTTCAAACCTTCAACTTAATGCCAAGAACAACGGCTTTGGACAATGTAGCTTTACCAATGGTATATGCAGGTCATTCCAAATCAGAACGTGTGGAACGTGCTACAGAAGTGTTGACACAAGTAGGTTTGAACGACAGAATGGATCACAAACCCAATCAACTTTCAGGTGGTCAACGTCAGCGTGTAGCGGTTGCGAGAGCTTTGGTTAACAAACCTTCTATCATTTTAGCCGATGAACCAACTGGAAACTTAGACAGTAAAACATCGGTGGAAATCATGAATTTATTCAACGAAATTCACGCCAACGGAAACACCGTAATCTTGGTAACACACGAAGAAGATATTGCTGCTTATGCACACAGAATCATTCGTTTACGTGACGGAATTATTGAAAGTGATACAATAAACACACATATTAAAAAGTAAATTCAACTCACAAATAGTTAACCTGACAAGATTCTGAATCCTGTCAGGTTTTTTCTTTAAATCCTTTTCAAATTATTACCTTTGCCTAAAATTTCCAAAATGACTTTCTCTGATTATACTAAAGAGTTTTCCTATAACTTAAAACTTGCCTACCCTATTATTTTAGGAATGTTAGGCCATACTGTTGTGGGAATTGTGGATAATATCATGGTCGGAAAATTAGGTCCCACCGAATTAGCTGCGGTTTCTTTAGGAAACAGTTTTGTATTCATAGCGATGTCATTAGGAATTGGATTTTCAACTGCCATTACACCTTTAGTAGCGGAATCAGATGGAAAAAATGATGTTGCTGGCGGTCGTTCTGCATTTCATCATGGATTGTATTTATGCACGATTTTAGGTGTTGCCTTATTTGCATTAATTTTCTTTTCAAAACCACTGATTGCTTATATGGGTCAACCCGAAGCAGTAGTAGAAATGGCAAAACCGTATTTAGATATTGTAGGTTTTTCGTTGATTCCGTTAATTATGTACCAAGCGTACAAACAATTTGCAGACGGTTTGAGTGAAACTAAATATTCGATGTGGGCAACCATTATTGGAAATATCACCAACGTGGTTATCAACTATTTTCTTATTTATGGGATTTGGATTTTTCCAAAATGGGGAATCGTTGGAGCAGCCATTGGAACTATTGCTTCTCGTTTTGTTATGCTAGGTTTTATGCACTATATGATGAATTTAAAACCAAAATTCCATCCGTATTTTAAAGGTTTTAGCTTAAAAGAAATTAAAAAAGAAGTCAACCAAAAAATCATCAAAATTGGGATGCCTTCTGCTATGCAAATGTTCTTTGAAGTAGCATTGTTCACAGGAGCCATTTGGTTGTGCGGAATGATTGGAACAACAAGTCAAGCTGCGAATCAAATTGCATTGAGTTTAGCATCGTTAACCTTCATGTTTGCGATGGGATTGAGTGTTACTGCTATGATTCGTATTGGAAACCAAAAAGGGTTGAATGATTATGTTAACTTACGAAAAGTAGCGATTTCTATTTTCTTATTAACGATTATCATTGAAGTGGTTTTTGCCTTGCTATTTGTAATATTACACAATAGTTTACCATATATTTTCGTGGATATCAACGATGTAAAAAACCTAACCGAAAACTTAGAAGTAATCGCAATTTCGGCTAACTTACTTTTAGTAGCGGCTGTTTTTCAAATTTCTGATGGCTTGCAAGTGGTGGTTTTAGGCGCGCTTCGTGGCTTACAAGATGCGAAAATCCCAATGTATATCACATTTGTAGCGTATTGGGTAATTGGATTTCCTATCTCCATTTATTTAGGATTAGAAACCGAATTGAAAGCCGTTGGCGTTTGGATTGGTCTTTTAGCTGGATTAACCGCTGCTGCCTTATTTTTATATATTCGCTTTAATTATTTGACTAAAAAATTGATAAAACAAAATTAATAGTTTCAATAAATTGTAACATAAATACTATTATTGCGTATAATAAGCATACAAAAAACATAAAAATGATACTATTAATTATTATAGGAAGTATTTTAATTATTGCTGGAATTTCTTTAAAAAACAATCAAAATCCATTAGCAAAGTTCGCTCATATTATTAGAAATGTAGGTTTTGTGATTATTGCTATTGGAATCTTGTCTTCTATGTTCAAACAAATTGATGCTGGAAAAGTGGGCGTAAAATCGCTTTACGGG
>JBILST010000061.1:0-10656 GCA_044371865.1 Flavobacterium sp. | reverse complement strand
CGATAGCTGCAACAAACTTTCGGTTTTCGATTGGTTATCAAACATGACACTTCCGGGTGGTCAAGCGCCTTTTGACGCAGTTGAAATCCGATTTAAAAACGGTAGAAAAGAGTTTTTTAGAAATACTGAAAAATTAACATTGTCAATTGGTGATATTGTAGCTACAGAAGCTTCACCTGGACATGATATAGGAATTGTAACTTTGACAGGAGAATTGGTAAAAATTCAAATGAAAAAGAAAGGCGATAATCCAGATAAAGATTTAGCCAAAATATACCGAAAAGCGTCTCAAAGAGATATTGATATTTGGACAGAAGCGCGAAATAAAGAAGAAGCGGTGCGTATGCGAGCTCGTGAAATTGCAATCAATTTGAAGTTAGAAATGAAAATTTCTGATGTTGAATTTCAAGGAGATGGTTCTAAATCGACCTTTTATTATACAGCAAATGACAGAGTCGATTTTCGTCAATTAATTAAAGAATTCGCACAAGAATTTAAAGTTAGAATCGAAATGAAACAAGTTGGTTTCCGTCAGGAAGCTGCTCGTTTAGGTGGTATCGGATCTTGCGGAAGAGAATTGTGTTGCTCTACTTGGTTAACTGATTTTAGAAGTGTGAATACTTCAGCAGCACGTTACCAACAATTGTCGTTGAATCCTCAAAAATTAGCAGGACAATGTGGAAAATTAAAGTGTTGTTTGAATTACGAATTAGACACTTATCTAGATGCATTAAAAGATATGCCCGACATGGATACTAAATTGTATACCGAAAAAGGCGACGCTTATTGTCAGAAAATCGATATTTTCAAAGAAATCATGTGGTTTTCTTATGCGAATGCTCCAGCACAATGGATGGTTTTACCTGTTGCAAAAGTAAAAGAGATTTTAGCCATCAATAAGAAAAAAGAACGCGTAGCAGCTCTAGAAGATTATGTAGTTGAAACAGTTCAAGAAGTAGAGAAAAAATTCGAAAATGTAGTAGGTCAAGACAGTTTGACTCGTTTTGATCAACCAAAGAGAAAGAACAATAATAAAAACAAAAAACGTAAACCATCAAATTTTAAAAATGCTCCTAAAAAAGATTAAATTTATTGGATTAATGCTGTTAATGGTTCTTTTTTTCGCATGCGATGAAAAGCAATTTTTTAGTGAATATAAAAAGCTAGACGGCACTTGGAAAAAATCAGACACGTTACGTTTTACATTTGAACAAAAAGATACAGTAAATCCTTATCATTTGTTTTTGAATGTTAGAAATAACAATAATTATCCTTTCAATAATATGTACTTAATTGTAACTATGAAAGAGCCAGGGATAAAGCCTACTATCACTGTGGATACTTTGGAATATCTAATGGCGAACCCTGATGGTACTCTTTTAGGAGAAGGGTTTTCAGATGTGAAAGAAAGTAAATTATGGTATTTAGAAAATTTCCGTTTTAAAAGAGTTGGAAAATACAATGTTGAGGTAGTGCAGGCAGTCAGAGAAACAGGAAAAGTAGCAGGCGTATCTGAACTAAAAGGGATTACAGAACTAGGATTAAGAATTGAAAATAGTAAATAGTATGGCTAACAGAAAAGCAAATACAACCGATTTTTCAGAGTATAAAAGAAAATTTTGGCAATTATTTGCCTACGGATTTTTAGGGATAATACTATTATTCCTTTTCGCTTCATGGGGTTTTTTCGGTAAAATGCCTTCGTTTGATGATTTAGAAAACCCAGACTCTAATGTAGCAACTGAAATTATTTCATCTGATGGTGTTGTTATTGGGAAATTTTTTAAAGAAAACAGAACACCCGTAAAATATCACGAACTTCCACAGCATTTAGTAAAAGCGTTAGTAGCTACAGAAGATGAACGTTTTTATGAACATTCAGGTATCGATGCGAAAGGAACATTGAGAGCAGTGGTAAAATTAGCTCAAGACGGTGGAGCCAGTACGCTTACACAACAATTGGCAAAAAATTTATTTCATGGTGAAGGTTCAAAATTCATCGTATTCCGAGTAATTCAAAAAGTAAAAGAGTGGATTATTGCTATTCGTTTGGAGCGTCAATATACCAAGCAAGAAATCATTGCATTGTATTTAAATCAAGTTGACTTTGTGAATGGTGCCGTTGGAATTCGATCGGCTGCCAAAATATACATGAATAAAGAGCCTAAAAACCTAACCATTGAAGAAGGTGCTTTATTTGTGGGGATGTTAAAAAATCCATCTTTATACAATCCAAATCGTAAAAAAAGAGCAAAATTAGTTTTAGATCGAAGAAATACGGTATTAGGACAAATGGTTAAAAATGGTGTAATTACCGAATCAAAAAAAGAAGAATTAAAAAAACTTCCTATCAAATTAGATTTCAGACCTGAAAGTCATTCTGAAGGAAGCGCTACGTATTTTAGAGAGTATCTTAGAGATTACATGAAGAAATGGGTGAAAGACCACTTAAAACCAGACGGTACGGAATATGATTTGTATCGCGATGGTTTAAAAATTTATACGACTATCGATTCAAAAATGCAACAATATGCAGAAGAAGCTGTTCAAGAGCATTTAAAAAATTTACAAAAAGAATTTTTTAGTGCTTCAAAAGGAAAAGAAAATGCACCATTTGTTGATATTACTCCCGAACAAACCCAACAAATTATGTCTCAAGCTATGAAAAATTCAGAGCGTTGGAGAAAAATGGATTTGAATGGAAAATCGGAGGAAGAAATTATTAAATCTTTTGATGTTGCTGCAAAAATGAAAATCTTTACTTATGAGGGTGAAAAAGACACCATCATGAAACCTAAAGATTCAATCATATATTACAAACACATGCTACAAACAGGTATGATGGCCATGGAACCAAGGAGTGGACACATAAAAGTATGGGTTGGTGGTGTAAATTATAAATATTTTCAATACGATCACGTGGGTCAAGGAGCCAGACAAGTAGGCTCAACTTTTAAACCATTCTTATATGCAACAGCAATTGAACAACTAGGCATGTCGCCTTGTGATTCTATTATCGATAGTTATTTTACTATGCCAAAAGGCAAATGGGGAATCGATGCCGATTGGTCTCCTAAAAATTCTGATGGGAATTATAGAGGTACAACAACTTTACAAAAAGCACTAGCTAATTCAATTAATACGGTTTCTGCTAAACTGATTGATAGAGTTGGGCCTCAAGCTGTTGTTGATATGGTAAAAGAACTTGGTGTTACCTCCGATATTCCAGTACAACCTTCAATTGCATTAGGTGCAGTTGATATTACGGTTGAGCAAATGGTAGGAGCTATGAGTACATTTGCTAATCAAGGAGTTTACATTAAACCCACATTTATTATTAAAATTGAAGATAAAAATGGAGTGGTTATAGATCAACCGGTTCCTTACCAAAAAGATGTAGTAAATAAAGATGTTGCTTATGCAGTTGTAAAATTAATGGAAGGTGTTACAAAATCTGGTACGGGAGCTCGATTAAATTATGGGGGAGTTGGATTTGTTCAATATGATTATAGTTTTGGTAATCCAATTGCAGGTAAAACGGGAACTTCTCAAAATAATTCAGACGGTTGGTTCATCGGAATGGTGCCTAATTTAGCCACTGGAGTTTGGGTAGGAAATGAAGATAGAGCAGCGCATTTTAGAGACACAAGAAGAGGGCAAGGAGCAACAATGGCATTACCTATTTGGGGAATTTTTATGAAAAAATGTTATGATGATCGCTATTTAGATGTGTCAAACGAACCTTTTGAAAAACCTGAAAACTTATCCATAAAAGTGGATTGTTGGACACCTAAAAAAGAAGTAGATACTACTGCGATTGTTCCAACAGATGAACCAAGCATGGATGAATTTGGATTATAAACAACAAACTAAAATATGATTTCTAGAAAAGTTAACAACGTTAAAGAAGCGTTAGAAGGAATTCAGGACGGACAAACTATCATGTTAGGTGGTTTTGGACTTTGTGGTATTCCAGAAAACAGTATTGCTGAATTAGTAAATAAAAATGTTACCGATTTAACTTGTATTTCAAACAATGCAGGGGTTGATGATTTCGGATTGGGATTACTATTACAAAAACGTCAAATCAAAAAAATGATTTCTTCTTATGTAGGAGAAAATGCAGAATTTGAACGTCAAATGCTTTCAGGAGAATTAGATGTAGAATTAACTCCTCAAGGGACGTTAGCAGAAAAATGTAGAGCTGCTCAAGCTGGAATTCCTGCTTTTTTTACACCAGCTGGTTTTGGAACAGAAGTAGCAGAAGGAAAAGAAACACGCGAATTCAACGGAAAAATGCACGTAATGGAATTGGCTTACAAAGCTGATTTTTCTATCGTAAAAGCATGGAAAGGTGACGAAGCAGGTAACTTGATTTTCAAAGGAACGGCTCGTAATTTCAACGCTTGTATGGCAGGTGCTGCAAAAATCACAATTGCTGAGGTAGAAGAATTAGTGCCAGCAGGAACTTTAAATCCTAACGAAATTCACATTCCTGGAATTATGGTAAATCGTATTTTCCAAGGAGAGAAGTTTGAAAAAAGAATTGAGCAAAGAACTGTTAGACAAAGAAGTTAATCATGGCATTAGATAAAAATCAAATCGCAAAAAGGATAGCACAAGAAGTTAAAGATGGTTACTATGTAAATTTAGGAATCGGAATACCAACTTTAGTTGCCAATTATGTTCGTACTGATATTTCAGTTGAATTTCAATCAGAAAATGGTGTTTTAGGCATGGGACCTTTTCCTTTTGAAGGGGAAGAAGATGCTGATATCATCAACGCAGGAAAACAAACGATTACGACTTTGCCAGGAGCAAGTTTCTTTGATTCGGCATTTAGTTTTGGAATGATTCGTGCGCAAAAAGTAGATTTAACTATTTTAGGAGCTATGGAAGTCTCTGAAAATGGAGATATTGCCAACTGGAAAATTCCAGGAAAAATGGTAAAAGGAATGGGTGGCGCAATGGATTTAGTAGCTTCGGCAGAAAATATTATCGTAGCTATGATGCACGTAAATAAAGCAGGAGAATCGAAAATCTTGAAAAAATGTACGCTCCCTCTAACAGGTGTTGGATGTGTAAAAAAAGTCGTTACAGAGTTAGCAGTTTTAGAAATTACACCAAATGGTTTCAAATTGTTAGAACGCGCGCCAGGTGTTTCAGTAGAAGATATTATCAAAGCAACAGAAGCTGATTTAATTATCGAAGGAGATATTCCGGAAATGAGTATTAATTAGCCAATAAGTCAATGAGGCAATGTGCCAATTAGATAATGTGTCAATTAGTCGATGAATCAATGATAAAAAATCGGCGCATTGACACATTTTCAAATTGACTAATTAGATTGACACATTGGCACATTATAAAATAGACACATTAAATATATAAGCCATGATAACATTTCAAGAAAAGTACAAAAACAATCTAATTCTCTTAAAATCATTTGAATTTGCTAAAAAAGTAGTTCAATACACAGAAAAATTAGAAGAAGACAGAAAGTATGTAATCGCCAATCAACTATTAAAATCAGGAACTTCAATCGGAGCGAATATTAAAGAAGCTCAAAATTCTGAAAGTAAAGCAGATTTCATTCATAAAATGAAAATTGCAATGAAAGAAGCGGATGAAACCGAATTTTGGTTATTTCTTTGTAATGAGTTGGAAAATTATCCAAATACAGAAGAATTATTATCCGAAGTTTTTGATATATTGAAAATCACAAACAAAATCATTTCAATAACCAAAAAAATTAGCCAATAAGGCAATGAGACAATATGCCAATTAGTTGATGAGTTAGCAATTTAATAATTGACTAATTCTCAAATTGACACATTGTATCGGCACATTGGCACATTGACTAATTGACACATTAATATGTTTCCAAAAGTAATTTTAAAATCAGGTAAAGAAAAATCTATTCAACGTCGTCACCCTTGGATTTTCAGTGGTGCGGTTTATGGCGTAAGTCGTGAAATAAACGATGGCGAAATGGTAGATGTAGTCGATTCGAAAAACAATCATTTAGGAACCGGATATTTCAGCGACAAAGGAAGTATCGTAGTTCGTATTTTGACGTTTGGCGATGAAACTTTCTCTGAGAACTTTTGGGCAGCCAAACTACAATCGGCTTGGTATTTACGTGCTCAAATATTGGATTTTGAAGTTACGAATGCGTTCCGTGTGATTCACGGAGAAGGCGACGGAATTTCGGGATTAATTATTGATTATTACGATAAAAATTGGGTAATTCAAGCCCATTCAACTGGAGTTTTTCTTCAAATGGAGCAAATAGCTGAAGCCATAAAATCGAATTTTTCGGAGTATTGCGATACGATTTATTGCAAAAGTTCAGGAACTTTACCGAATACTGGAACCGATTATTTCTTATTCGGAAACAAAGCAGAAGCAGTTGCAAAAGAGAACAACATTTTGTTTTCGGTAAATTGGGTAGAAGGCCAAAAAACGGGATTTTTCTTAGACCAACGCGAAAACCGAAAATTACTAGGCGAATTCTCAAAAGGCAAAAAAGTACTAAACACTTTTTGTTACACAGGCGGATTTTCAATTTACGCGATGAGCGCAGGAGCGGAATTGGTAACTTCGGTAGATATTTCTCAAAAAGCTGTGGATTTAGCAGCCAGTAATATGGAATTGAATTTTCCTAACGCCAATCACAAAGCAGTTGCGGATGATGTATTCAACTTCATGAAAGAGCACACGCAACAATATGATGTTATTGTATTAGATCCGCCCGCTTTCGCGAAAAGTATCAAAAGTAAGCATACCGCAACACAAGCCTACAAACGTTTAAACATAGCAGGTTTAAAAGCCTTAGCACCTAATGGGATATTATTCACGTTCTCTTGCTCGCAAGTCATTGACGATGTTTTATTCTACAACACGGTTGCCGCAGCAGCCATAGAAACAGGAAGAAATATCCGAGTTTTACTCAAATTAGAACAAGGACCCGATCACCCAACGAATATTTACCATCCAGAAGGGCATTATTTGAAAGGATTGGTATTGTTTGTAGAGTAGTTTAAAGTGTTCAGTGTTCAGTTTTGAGTGTTCAGTATTTCACGCATAGTTTCATTCCGAAAGAATTTTAATTTATTTTGTTCAAACAGGAAGATAAATATTTTTACTTATGAAATCAATTTCAAAGTTTTATAAAACACTCATAATTATAGTTTTAACTTTAATTGTTTCATATAGTTTTCCTTCTATGTTTGCTAAAGGTGGAATGAATATGAAGTTTCATTATTTCAATTTTCTATTTATCTTAATAGTAGGGGTGATATTAATTTATGATTTTTATAAAATAAATTTCTTAAAGAAAATCGTATTCTTATTTACCGTTTCATTATTTACATTTATTTCAGGAATATATTTGGTTCAAGAAATATTAAAAAATGTTTATGACTATGATTATGAATTGCATATTAGATTTAATGATGCTGTTTTTAATGCAAATATCATTTTTTACAGTATTCTAGTCTTTATAGAATTATTATCTTTTCAAATAATAAAAAGATTTTACAAATAAAAAAACCTGCAAGTCTTTCAACTCACAGGTTTGTCTATTTTCTATATTCTTCTATCTTAATACCTTATAAATTCATAAAAAAATCATTTCCTTTATCATCCGTAATAATAAACGCAAGAAGTCTTTAATTTTTCTATAAATATAATTTATTAGGGTTTAAATCATAAAAAAATATAATATTTTACGATTTCATTCATAATTTATTATATTTGCAACATGATAACAAGAACCATAACTCAAAATTTAATTGCCGATTGCGACAATAAAAAAGCTATTGTTGTTATTGGACCTAGACAAGTAGGTAAAACAACCTTAATTCAAAAAATAGTAGAAGGTAAAAAAACCTTGTTTCTTAATGGAGATGACCCACAAACTAGATTACAATTAGCTACTGCTAATTCCCAATTTCTATTACAGCTAGTCACGGATTATGACACCATTGTGATTGACGAAGCGCAGCGAATAGAAAACGTAGGTGTAGTTGTAAAAATGTTAATCGATGCAAAATTAAATAAACAATTTATTTTAACGGGTTCTTCGTCTCTTGATTTAGGCAATAAAATTAATGAACCGTTAACGGGCAGAAAATGGGAACATCAATTGTTTCCCTTGTCATGGAGTGAAATTAAAAATCATTACTCGTTTGCAAATGCCTATGCTCGTTTAGAGGAGTTTCTAATCTATGGTATGTATCCGGAAGTTGTAACAGAGGCGAATAAACAAAAAAGACTTTTACAACTTTCAGGAAGTTATTTATACCAAGATATTTTAGAATTAGTAAATATCAAAAAACCAGATTTATTAATGAAATTATTAAACGCCTTGGCATTACAATTAGGGGGCGAAGTTTCTTATAATGAATTGGCGAAGATATTAGGTGTTGACAGAATGACCGTAATCAATTATATCGATTTGCTTGAAAAAGTATATGTTATTTTTAGACTGCATCCTTTTTCAACGAATCAAAGAAATGAAATTACAGCAAAACCAAAGATCTATTTTTATGATAACGGAATAAGAAACGCTATTATTGGGCAATTTAATCCGTTGCAAAGCAGACAGGATGTAGGCGCTTTATTTGAAAATTTCTTTATCAGCGAAAAAATGAAACAACTTAACTATAAAGGATTTTATGGTAAAACACACTACTGGAGAAATATGCAACAAGCTGAAATTGATTTTATCGAAATAAATGAAGGAGAAATTTTGGCTTATGAAATTAAATATAATCCAAATAAAAAAGTAAATTTTACCAAATCATTCACTGAAAAATACCATCCTAAAGAAACCTTAGTGGTTAATAAAGATAATTTTTGGGAGTATTTATAATATTTTTAAACCTTGCAGGATAAAAACTAACCCTCTCATAGTTCCAAACTCTTAGAGGGTTAATTTAGTCAACAAACGTTTCTTTAATTACGTTTTTAACTTTCACAACTTCTTTAGTTGTTAAGGTTTCGAAGCCTTTTACGATTCGAGCTCTGTCAACTGTTCGTATTTGGTCTATAGCTATCCAACCTTTTGTTTGATTGTGTTTTATTTCCACTCTTGTTGGGTAGGGTTTAGAACTGGTCGTTATTGGAGCAACAACAATGGTTTGTAAGTATTTATTCATTTCATTTGGAGACAAAACAACACAAGGTCTTGTCTTTTTCATTTCGCTTCCCATCATAGGATCAAGATTAACCAATACGATGTCATATTGATTTATTTCCATTCTTCAAAAGTTTCGTCTTCAAACACGTCATTCATTAATAGTTGGTCGTCTCCGTTTTCATGCATTTTTTGGAATGCTTTTTCCCAACCAACTCTTGGTTCAGTTTTAGGTTTTAAAACAATAAACCCTTTTTCAAGAATTAATTCTATTTTATCATGAATGTTATACTTTTCAAGGATTGTTTTAGAAAGCCTAATTCCTTTTGAGTTTCCGATGTTTATTACTGAAAGTTCCATAATTATTTTTTGTTATTACAAAGTAATTACATATTTTTAAATTTTCAAAATTATTTTAGCATATTTTTTCAAAGTATTTTATATACCCAAAACATTCAAATTAAAAAAAACCTGCAAGTCTATCAACTCACAGGTTTGTCTATTTTCTATATTCTATTCTCTTTGTTCTAAACTAAAGATTCATAAAAAAATCATTCCCTTTATCATCCGTAATAATAAACGCAGGGAAATCTTTCACTGTAATTTTACGAACGGCTTCCATGCCTAATTCTTCAAAATCCACTACTTCTACTGATAAAATGTTTTCTTTTGCTAAAATAGCAGCAGGACCACCAATCGAACCTAAGTAGAATCCGCCGTGTTTCTTACAAGCGTTCATGACGTCTTTGCTTCGGTTTCCTTTGGCTAACATAATCATACTTCCGCCAGCGGCTTGGAATCCGTCTACATAAACATCCATTCTTCCTGCGGTGGTTGGCCCAAAACTTCCTGAAGGCATTCCGTCTGGAGTTTTGGCTGGACCTGCGTAATATACAGGATGGTTTTTGAAATACTCTGGCATTGGTTTTCCAGCGTCTAACAATTCTTTAATTTTTGCATGCGCGATATCACGAGCCACAATCAACGTTCCGTTTAATTTCAAACGCGTTTTGATTGGGTATTTTGATAATTCTGCTAAAATTTCTGGCATTGGTTTGTTCAAATCAACTTCTACCGCTGGCTCTAAATGAGGAGCAGTTGTTGGTAAAAATTGCGCTGGATTTGTTTCTAATTGTTCTAAGAAAATTCCATCTTTTGTGATTTTTCCTTTGATATTTCTATCTGCCGAACAAGAAACTCCCATTCCCACTGGACAAGAAGCTGCATGTCGAGGTAAACGAATGACACGAACATCATGCGTTAAATATTTTCCACCAAATTGTGCTCCAATTTGACTTTCTTGACAAATGATTTGTACTCTTTTTTCCCATTCTAAATCACGAAACGCTTGACCCGACATATTTCCAGAAGTTGGAAGATTATCATAATATCCTGCTGATGCTTTTTTCACGGCTGCTAAGTTCGCTTCAGCAGAAGTTCCACCAATAACGATAGCCAAGTGATATGGAGGACAAGCCGCTGTTCCTAAATCCATAATGCGCTCACGAACAAAT
>JBILST010000059.1:0-10709 GCA_044371865.1 Flavobacterium sp. | reverse complement strand
TTTTACCTACGTTTTCTCTTTCTGATCCTTTAATCGTAATTGATTTCATTGTAAAATATATATAATTAATAAATACTTATTAAAGTGGTTTCTTGATTACATCAAAAATTTTCCACTAATAGAGTTGTTGTTTTGTACCATGTGCATTACTTCTGCAAATAATGGAGCACAACTTACCACTCTGATTTTCTTTGATTCTTTTCGTAACGGAATTGAATCAGTAACAATTAATTCTAATAATTTAGAATTTTCTATTTTTTCGTACGCTTCACCTGATAAAATTGGGTGTGTACAGATTGCTCTTACGCTTAATGCTCCTTTTTCCATCATTACATCAGCTGCTTTTGCCAATGTTCCTCCGGTGTCAATCATATCGTCAACTAAAATAACATTTCTGCCTTTTACATCTCCAATTAACTCCATTGTGTCAATTACATTTGCTTTTTTTCTTTGTTTGTAACATACTACAACATCAGATTCTAAAAATTTAGAATAAGCATAGGCTCTTTTTGAACCTCCCATGTCTGGAGATGCGATGGTTAAATTTTCTAAATTTAAACTTCTCACATAAGGTAAAAAGATAGTAGAAGCAAATAAATGATCTACTGGTTTTTCAAAGAAACCTTGAATTTGATCGGCATGTAGATCCATGGTCATAATTCGGGTTGCTCCAGCAGTTTCTAATAGTTTTGCAACTAATTTAGCTCCAATTGGCACTCTTGGTTTGTCTTTTCTATCTTGTCTTGCCCAACCAAAATAAGGAATAACTGCGGTAATATGTCTGGCAGATGCTCTTTTTGCAGCATCTATCATTAATAATAATTCCATTAAATTGTCTGCACTTGGAAAAGTAGAACAAACCAGGAATACACGCAATCCTCTTATTGATTCTTCAAAAGAAGGCTGAAATTCGCCGTCACTATATTTAGAGAACGTAATTTTACCCATTTGAACACCATACTTTTCAGCAATCTGTTCAGCTAAGTACACACTCTGAGAACATGCAAAAATTTTTGCTTCCGGTTCTTGATACAGCATGTTAATTTATTGTTTAGTAGTTAGTTAGTGTTGTGTCGTATTAACGAGGTGCAAATTTAGAAATAAAATTGAACTCTGAAAGGATATTTTTAACTATTTTTTTATGAATTGCAGAAATATTTTTTACATTTGCACCCACTTAATGATTTAACCATCATTTTTCCATTGCCCGGATGGCGGAATTGGTAGACGCGCACGACTCAAACTCGTGTACTTAGGTGTGTGGGTTCGATTCCCACTCCGGGTACAAAACCTCTCAGAAATGAGAGGTTTTTTTATGTTTATATTTTTTATTTGAAGTAAAATTTGTGTCCTCTTTTCAAAAACAAAATATAAATTTTTATATTTGATAACTATAAAAAAAACAAAGATGAAAAAGCAATTGATTTTAGTAACAATATTAGGTTTTATGATGTTTGTATCTTGTAAAAAAGATGAGGAAGTAAAGCCGGCTGAAGTGCAACAACCCGCTCAACCTTTTTCTGGAGAAGCATGGTTAAAACAACGTGTTGGAATTCAAGGGCAGGCTCAACAGCAGCCAATGCAGCAAAATTCTCAACAACAAAATTCACAGCAATCAATGTCTACTCCAGCGCAAACCGCTCCTGGGATGAATCCACCACATGGACAACCAGGACATAAATGCGAAATTCCTGTTGGAGCACCATTGAACTCAAAACCAGCAGTCAATAAACAACAGCAAACAACAACTCAGGTTCAAAAACCAGTAGAAAAACCGGTAATGAATGTTAATACAAATAATGGGGCTGCAACTATTGTAGGAACAACTACTCCTCCAGGTATGAATCCTCCACATGGTCAAGAAGGTCATCGTTGTGATGTTGCTGTAGGGGCACCTTTGCCTAAAGAATAATAATTTATTTAAACAATTTTTTATTTACTGTACCCGAAGCAATCCAAGAAGAGACGAATCCAAGTATTATAATGGTGGTTACTACAATGGCTATGTTTTCCCATTCAAAAAGAACCGGGTAAGGCATTGTTGGTGTAATCATGATAAATGAAAAGTGTTGTTGTAGTAAAATAATCCCAATTGCAAGTGATAATCCAAGGAATAAACCAAATGAAGTTATCATTATTCCTTGTGTGAAAAATATTGTACGAATAGTTGTTTGTGTTACACCTATATTATAAAGTGTTTTTAAATTATCTCTCTTGTCAATGATGATCATCACAATTGCTCCTGCAAGACAAAATAAAGTTAGTATAACTACCAATGTACTAAATAAATAAATAAATAAATTTTCAGATTGGAGCATTTTATAGAGCGAATCGTTAAGTTGGGCTCTGTTTTTTATTTTAACTGATTTTCCTAAAATTTGAGTTAATTCATTTCTAGCTAAGGTTTCATCTGCGCTAGGTTTTAATTTAATTTCAAGATTTGAAATTTCATTGTCTTTTAATCCTAAAAAAAGTTGTGCAATTTCAATAGAACAAAAGACATATTTACTGTCTAATTCTTCATTTATTGAATAGATCCCTGTAGGGTATAATAGTGTTTTGTTAAAAGCTTCATTGGGGCTTTCTATATCACCCTTTCCTGGTTTTGGAGCAAATGCTTCTAGACCATTATTGTAGTCAAACAATCCTAGCCCTAATTTTCTACTAATTTCTGCTCCTACAACTACATTTTCAGAATTGGGTTCAAGCCATTCCCCTGCATAAAGGTTTTTGTTAAAATTAGTAACTTGAATAAATTGATTGTCAACTCCTTTTATATAAGCAAAAAGTTCTTTGCTTTCATACATAAAGTAAACGCGTTCTTCAATAATTTTGCTGTAAGATTTTATGAAATTACTTTTTTTAAGTTGTTCTTCTTGCTTAGGGTATAACAAAAAAGTTTTTCCAATGCTAGTTTCAACCCGCAGATCTGGATCAGATGCATTTGCAAAATTTAGACTAAATTCTTTTAATCCACTAAAAACAGATAAAAAGACGAATAAAGCCATAGTACTTGCTATAATTCCAACAGAAGCAATTCCTGTAATTATATTGATTGCTTTGTTCTTGCTGAAACTTACAGCATAACGTTTTGCTATGTAATAGGAAAGGTTCAAATTACGATTTCTTTCTTTTCTCTAATAAATCTGGATTTTCAATAGGATTTTCTTCGCCAGTTAGGGCTTTATCAATTTTTTCGATATAATCTAAACTGTCGTCAATATAGAAAATTAGATTTGGAACTTTGCGTAATTGATTTTTTACACGTTGTGCTAAATCATGTTTTATAAGTGGCGCATTGCTTTTAACTGCCTCTAAAATTTCAGGAGCCTTTTCAGTAGGAAATATGCTTAAATGCACTTTAGCAATAGATAAATCAGAAGTTACATTTACTTTTGAAACTGAAATTAGTAAGTTATTGATATTGTTTTTTCGAATTTCACCCTGCAAAATTGAAACTAAGTCATTTTGTAAAAGTGCTCCTATTTTTTTTTGTCTATTTGTTTCCATAGTGCAAAAATACATAAAAATTTATCAAGGCGTATTCTTTTGTGACTATATATAAGTTTGATTGCTTTAACGTTGCTTGTTTTTTGTTAACTTTGCCTGTCTTTAAATTAATATAAATATATGAGAAAGATTGAGCATATTGGAATTGCTGTTAATAGCTTAGTAGTGTCAAATGTATTGTTTGAAAAGTTATTTGGAGTACCGCCTTATAAACAAGAAGAAGTCGAAAGCGAAGGAGTTAAAACTTCTTTTTTTATGAACGGTCCAAATAAAATAGAATTGTTAGAAGCTACCAATTCGAATAGTCCAATTGCTAAATTTTTAGAAAAAAAAGGGGAGGGAATTCATCATATTGCATTTGATGTGGAAGATATTTTGGCTGAAATTGATCGGTTAAAAGGGGAAGGTTTTGTGGTTTTGAATGAAATTCCTAAAAAAGGTGCTGACAATAAACTGGTTGCTTTCCTTCATCCTAAAGGGACAAACGGTGTGCTGGTGGAGCTTTGTCAAGAAATAATATAAATTTAAAAAAAGATTTGTTTGCAATAAAAAATAGTCTTAATATTGCATATTCAATACTGGTCCTATAGCTCAGTTGGTTAGAGCACCTGACTCATAATCAGGTGGTCCCTGGTTCGAGCCCAGGTGGGACCACATTATTGTTTAGATTAAAGAAGAATACTTACTAATTAAAAATTTAAGTTTTTTTCTAAAAAAACTTGTAAAGTATAAAAATATTTATATTTTCGTATTTCTATAATAAGTTTGTGTTTCAGAATATTAACATATTATTAAATATTATCTTTTTTAGATAAAAGAATATAATAAATTATACTTTTGCCCCTATAAGAAAAATTATGAATAAAATTATAACAATTTTAGTAGTACTATTTACTATTCAAGGAGTTTTTGCTGCAGGTCCAGTAGGTCCGCCTCCGCCAACACCTCCACCTCCACCTGGCTTGCCAATTGATGGAGGTATACTTATACTATTTGTTTTAGCAATAGTTTCAGGTTATTATTTATCAAAAAAATTTATATCTATAAAAAAAGGCTCTTAAAAGAGCCTTTTTTTATTTTCTTAATTCGTTCAATCGACTTACATATTTTCCAATTACGTCAAATTCTAAATTCACTTTTGTGCCAATTTTAAAAGTATTAAAATTAGTGTGATCAAAAGTGTAAGGAATAATGGCTACACTAAAAGTGTTTAATCCTGAATTTACTACCGTTAAACTTGTTCCGTTTATGGTAATTGAACCTTTTTCAATGGTAATATTGTTTAAAACAGCGTCGTATTCAAAAGTAAAAACCCAACTTCCATTTGCTTCTTTAATATTAGTGCATGTTCCAGTTTGATCTACGTGTCCTTGAACAATGTGTCCGTCAAGTCGGTCACCAAGTTTCATGGCGCGTTCTAAATTTACAACATCATCTGCCTTCCAAGTTCCAATAGTGGTTTTATCAATCGTTTCTTTTATGGCAGTTACCGTGTAGTTCTTGTTTTCAATTTTCACAACGGTTAAACAAATTCCATTATGGGCTACACTTTGGTCAATTTTTAATTCGTGAGTAATTTCAGATTCTACCGTTAAGTGCAGGTTTTCCTGATCTTTTTCGATTTCTTTTATAATTCCGAGCGTTTCTATAATTCCGGTAAACATAACTGATTTAATTTTACTAAATTTGCACATCAAAAGTAAGCAATAAATCACATTTGTCATGGTTAAAAAAGCAGAAAATATAATTGTTGGAATTTCGATTGGAGATTTAAATGGTATTGGAAGCGAGGTTATTTTAAAAACATTTGAAGATACTCGAATGTTAGAATTATGTACGCCTGTAATTTTTGCGAATGTAAAAATTGTATCTTTTTTAAAGAAAGAATTAAAATTAGATGCAGCAATTCATGGAATTGATAAAATAGAACAATTAGTTGTTGGAAAAATCAATGTATTGAATGTTTGGCGCGAAGGGGTTAATTTAGAATTCGGAAAAAATGATGATGTCGTTGGAAGTTATGCAATAAAATCTTTTGTTGCGGCTACTAAAGCATTAAAACAAGGATTTGTAGATGTTTTGGTAACGGCACCGATTAATAAATATAACATTCAGTCGGAAGAATTTAAATTTCCTGGACACACAGATTATTTGGATAAAGAATTAGAAGGTGATGCTTTAATGTTAATGGTGCACGATGATTTACGTGTTGGGTTGTTAACAGACCACGTTCCTGTAAATGAAGTAGCAAAGCATTTGAATGAAAAATTAATTTCAAGTAAAATCAAAACGATTATTCAAACCTTAAAGCAAGATTTTCAAATTGAAAAACCAAAAGTAGCTGTTTTAGGATTGAATCCACATTCTGGAGATAACGGTGTAATAGGTCAAGAAGAAGAAAAAATTATCAAGCCAACATTAAAAAAATTATTTGAAGCTGGTAATATGGTTTTTGGACCTTTTCCAGCAGACGGATTTTTTGGTTCGGCACAATATGAAAAATATGATGCAGTAATTGCAACTTATCATGATCAGGGATTAATTCCTTTTAAGACCTTGTCATTTGGTAACGGAGTGAATTACACGGCAGGATTGAATAAAATTAGAACTTCTCCCGATCATGGTACAGCCTATGAAATTGCGGGTAAAGGAGTGGCTAATCACGAGTCATTTAAAGAGGCGGTATATTTAGCAATTGATATTTATAACAAAAGAAATGACTATCAAGAGCTTATTAAAAACCCTCTAAAAACAAAAGAAAAGCAGTTATAAACAAAAAAATGTTTACAACTGGTTTGAATTTACAAATATTTTATATCTTTGCACACCTTTTAAAAAGGTAAAACTGTTGTTATGAACAATTTAAAAGAATATTTGATTCCATTCGTGGGATTAAAAATAGGGAAGCATCAGTTTGATTATCAAATAGATAATACGTTCTTTAAGAGCTTTGAATACGATGAGTTTAACGACGTTTCGGTCAAAGTAGAGATTGTTTTAGAAAAGAAAAGCACTATGCTAGAACTCGATTTCAAGCACAAAGGAACAGTAAATGTGCCATGTGATGTTTCGGGTGAAGAGTTTGATTTGCCAATTAAAGGAAAATTAAAACTTCTAGTTAAATTTGGAGATGCATTTAACGATGAAAATGAGGAGTTGCTCATTTTGCCTCACGGTGAATTTCAAGTTAATGTGGCGCAATATATTTATGAATCAATTATATTGTCAGTTCCATTACGAAGAGTGCATCCAGGGGTTAAAGATGGTTCGCTATCAGATGTAATTGAAAAATTAGAATCGCTTTCTCCAAAAGAAAACAAGAAAGAAGAACAACAAAATAATGATATTGACCCTAGATGGGAGAATTTAAAAAAACTATTAACGGATAAATAAAATAGAACAATGGCACATCCTAAGAGAAGACAGTCGTCTACAAGAAGAGATAAAAGAAGAACACATTACAAAGCGACAGTTGCTCAAATCGCTACATGTCCAATTACTGGTGAAGCACACTTATACCACAGAGCTTACTGGCACGAAGGTAAAATGTACTACAGAGGTCAAGTTGTAATTGATAAAAATGAAGCAGTAGCTTAATTGCATCAGAGAAAAAATAGAGAAAACTCTCACGTTGTGAGAGTTTTTTTGTTAAGTACCCATTCACACTATAATTTATAAAAGTGAATAGGATTCGTTTGAAATTTTTTTTGTAATTTCCACCACTTTTTGAACCTTAAAATTTCAGAAAGAAAAATTAATCGAAGATGAATAAAATAACAGCAGCAATTACGGCAGTAGGTTCTTATGTTCCCGACTTTGTTCTGTCGAATGAAGTATTGGAAACATTAGTAGATACTAATGATGAATGGATTACCAGTCGTACCGGAATTAAAGAAAGAAGATTGTTGAAAGAAGAAGGAAAAGGTACTTCTTTTATGGCAATAAAAGCCGCTCAAAACTTATTAGAGAAAGCCAATTTAGATCCTAAAGAAATTGATTTAGTGATTATGGCAACGGCAACACCAGATATGCCAGTAGCTTCTACTGGAGTTTATGTGGCAACTGAAATAGGAGCAACAAATGCTTTCGCTTATGATTTACAAGCTGCTTGTTCAAGTTTCCTATTCGGAATGTCAACCGCAGCAGCTTATATAGCATCTGGAAGATATAAAAAAGTTTTATTAATTGGTGCCGATAAAATGTCATCAATTATTGATTATACAGACAGAGCTACTTGTATCATCTTTGGTGATGGAGCAGGAGCTGTATTGTTTGAACCAAATACAGAAGGATTAGGTCTTCAAGATGAAATTCTAAAAAGTGATGGAATCGGAAGAGAATTCTTAAAAATTGAAGCGGGTGGTTCTATTTTACCTCCTTCAGAAGAAACTTTGAAAAATAAACAACATTTTGTTTTTCAAGACGGAAAAACTGTATTTAAATACGCAGTTTCTGGAATGGCTGATGTGAGTGAGAAAATCATGCAACGTAACAACTTGTCTCACGATGATGTGAATTGGTTAGTTGCACATCAAGCAAATAGAAGAATTATTGATGCTACTGCAAACCGAATGGAATTAGACGAATCTAAAGTCTTGATTAACATTCAAAAATATGGAAATACCACTTCGGCAACCCTTCCTTTATTATTATCAGATTTTGAAAACCAGTTAAAAAAAGGAGATAATCTTATTTTTGCTGCTTTTGGTGGAGGATTTACATGGGGTGCTATTTATTTAAAATGGGCTTACACAAAATAAAAACAAACTAAACTAAATCAAATATTATGGATATTAGAGAGATTCAAAACCTAATCAAATTTGTAGCCAAATCGGGCGCTACAGAAGTTAAATTAGAAATGGACGATTTTAAAATCACCATAAAAACTACGACTGAAGGAACAGAAAGTACTACTACTTATGTTCAACAAATGCCAATGCAAGCTGCACCTCAAATGGCCGCTCCGCAAGTAGTAGCAGCGCCTGTAGTTTCCGACGCAATTGCTGCGCCAGCTTCTGATGATAATGCTAAATACATTACTGTTAAATCGCCAATTATTGGAACTTTCTATAGAAAACCAGCACCAGATAAACCAATGTTTGTTGAAGTAGGTTCAACTATCGGTAAAGGAGATGTTCTTTGTGTGATTGAAGCAATGAAATTATTCAACGAAATCGAATCAGAAGTTTCAGGAAAAATCGTGAAAATTTTAGTAGATGATTCTTCTCCAGTTGAATTTGATCAACCTTTATTCTTAGTTGATCCATCTTAATAAGTTAGAAGTTAGCCCTTCGACGTAGCTCAGGATGACAAGAAGGTAGAACGTCTATCTTTATAATTGTCTAATTGACACATTGTCTAATTATCTAATTAAAAAAACATGTTTAAAAAAATATTAATTGCCAATAGAGGGGAAATTGCACTTCGTGTAATTAGAACTTGTAGAGAAATGGGCATCAAAACCGTTGCCGTATATTCAACTGTTGACGCTGAAAGTTTGCACGTAAAGTTTGCTGATGAAGCGGTTTGTATAGGGCCTGCACCAAGTAAAGATTCTTACTTGAAAATGTCAAATATTATAGCGGCTGCAGAAATTACAAATGCAGATGCTATTCACCCAGGATACGGATTCTTATCTGAAAATGCTAAGTTTTCTAAAATTTGTCAAGAACACGGTATTAAATTCATTGGAGCTTCTCCAGAAATGATTGACCGTATGGGAGACAAAGCATCAGCAAAATCAACTATGATCGAAGCAGGTGTGCCATGTGTACCAGGTTCAGTTGGAATTTTAGATTCATATGAAGAAGCTGAAAAATTAGCGGATGAATTTGGCTACCCAGTAATGCTTAAAGCAACTGCTGGTGGTGGTGGAAAAGGAATGCGTGCCGTTTGGAAAAAAGAAGATTTATTAAAAGCGTGGGAAGGTGCTCGTCAAGAGTCTGCTGCTGCTTTTGGTAATGATGGCATGTACTTAGAAAAATTAATCGAGGAACCTCGCCATATTGAAATTCAAGTAGTTGGAGATTCTTACGGAAAAGCGTGTCACCTTTCAGAAAGAGATTGTTCAGTTCAACGTCGTCACCAAAAATTGACAGAGGAAACTCCGTCACCTTTTATGACTGACGAATTACGTGAAGCAATGGGTACTGCAGCGGTTAAAGCAGCAGAATTCATTAAGTACGAAGGAGCTGGAACAGTTGAATTCTTGGTTGACAAACACAGAAACTTCTACTTCATGGAAATGAATACACGTATCCAAGTAGAACATCCTATTACAGAACAAGTAATTGATTACGATTTAATTCGTGAGCAAATTATGGTAGCTGCTGGAATTCCAATTTCAGGAAAAAACTACTATCCACAATTACACTCAATAGAATGTCGTATTAACGCTGAAGATCCTTATAATGACTTCCGCCCTTCGCCAGGTAAAATTACGGTTTTACACGCGCCAGGAGGACACGGAGTGCGTTTAGATACACACGTTTACGCTGGATATACAATTCCACCAAATTATGACTCTATGATTGCTAAGTTGATTACAACTGCTCAAACTAGAGAAGAGGCTATCAATAAAATGAAGCGTGCTTTAGATGAGTTCGTAATCGAAGGAATCAAAACTACAATTCCATTTCACAGACAATTAATGGACGAACCAGATTATGTGGCTGGTAATTACACTACAAAATTCATGGAATCTTTTGTAATGAAAGATCCTCAAGAATAAAAAGCAAAAAGCGATTTCAATTGAAATCGCTTTTTTGATTTAAATTATTTGTCAATTACTAAGATTAATATCTTTTTATTATAGTTTTTTCTTTTTCAGAAAAAATAAAACCATTTTCATTGTTAAATGGTTGATAAATGAATAATTCACTATCATTTACTCTTTTGTTTTTTTCTTGAAAAATGAAATGAGAATAATAATAAGTATAGTTTAATTTAGTTTTAATTTGGAATTTTTGAAATTGTTTATCAGTATTAGTAAAATAAATAAAGCGTTTGTTATTTTCAAAAATTAATATTCCATCTTTCAATTCTGTTATGCAAAATATATTTTTGTATTTTATGCTCGAAAATTCATTTGATATAATAAATTCTTCATTATTCCATTTTCCTTTAATATTTTCAAATTCAAAAAAAAGAACATCTGAACTAATAATTTTTTTGACTAATTCTGATGTTTTAGGGTTATA
>JBILST010000058.1:0-10750 GCA_044371865.1 Flavobacterium sp. | reverse complement strand
CTCTAATTGAATTAAAAACTTTAAACGAAATTGATATTATTTCGGCTCCACATTCAAAAATCAACGAGATTGATTTTGAAAACTTAAACTTTGGAAATGTATTTACTGATCATATGTTTGTGTGTGATTATGTAAATGGAGCATGGGAAAAACCTGTTATAGAACCATATGCCCCTTTTTTACTAGACCCATCTGCTAAAGTATTTCATTACGGACAAGCTATTTTTGAAGGCATGAAAGCCTACAAAGACGAACAAGATGATGTTTGGTTATTTAGACCTGATGAAAACTTTCACCGTTTTAATAAAAGTGCAACTAGAATGGCAATGCCAGAAGTTCCAGAAGACATTTTCTTAGGAGGTTTACACCGTTTATTAGAAATTGAAAAAGAGTGGGTTAAAAAAGGAAAAGGAAACACCTTGTATATTCGTCCTTTTATGATTGCAACTGGGCATGGAGTAATTGCTGCCCCATCGCAAGATTATCGTTTTATGATAATTTTATCACCTGCTCGTGCTTATTATTCTGGAGAAGTAAAAGTACTTATTGCAGAACATTTTAGTAGAGCCGCTAATGGTGGAATTGGCGCTGCAAAAGCGGCTGGAAATTATTCAGCGCAATTTTATCCAACAAAATTAGCAAACGAACAAGGATTCCAACAAGTTATTTGGACAGACGACGCTACTCATACAAAATTAGAAGAAGCTGGTACAATGAATGTATTCTTTAGAATTAACGATACTTTATTTACTGCTCCAACAAGTGAAAGAATCTTAGATGGTGTAACTCGTAAAAGTGTTATCGAATTAGCAAAAAGAGAAAACATAAAAGTAGAAGTGCGTTCCGTTTTAGTTGACGAATTAGTAGCTGCTGCTAAAGACGGTTCCCTAAAAGAAATTTTTGGAGCTGGAACCGCTGCCGTTATCAATCCAATTGTTGGTTTCTCTTATCTTGGTGAATATTATGAATTGCCAAAATTAGAAAATGCGGTTGCCTTAGAAATCAAAGAAAAATTAACAAACATTCAATACAAATTAGCAGAAGACACTTTTGGTTGGACTGTTAAGATATAGTGTTCAGTGTTCAGTGTTCAAAATTAAAAAACATATATGTAAAAAGGCGATTTCAGTATTGAAATCGCCTTTTTTTTATTTTAAAATCTCCTCAAAATTTGGCTTGAAGTAATTTGGACCTTTCATTACTTTTCCATCTTCTCTATAAATTGGTTTTCCATCTTCACCAAGTTTACTCATATTAGAACGTTGAATTTCATCAAAAACTTCTTCTATTTTATGTTGCAAACCGTGTTCTAAAATTGTTCCACACAAAATATACAACATATCACCTAAAGCATCGGCAACTTCAACTAAATCATTGTTTTGAACCGCTTCTAAATATTCTTCATTTTCCTCTTTCATTAAATTAAAACGAAGTTCGTTTTTTAAATTACCTAAATCGGCTTTCATTTCTTCACTGACACCTAATCCATAAGTTTCATGAAATAGCTTTACTGCTTTTAATTGTTTTTGCATAATTATACTATAAATTTCACTAAAATTAAAAAAATTGATAGTATTAAATTACTATTTTTGTGAAAATTTTCAATATGTTTTCAACAGGTCAAATCTACTTTGCAATTTTCTTTATTATTGCTTTTGTAATTACAATGATATTAGTGTATCGTAAAGATTTAAAAGTTTTAAAACCTTTTTACAAAGGAACGTATTGGGTTTTTGTAGGTTTTTTAGTTTTTATTGGATTACTGTTTGTAATTAAAGTACTTATGAAAGATTAATTTATTACTTTTGAAAAACAAATTCATTCCTCAATGAGAATTTTAAAATACATACTTCTTTTATTACTTCTTTTAAGTGTTGCCTTTGTGGTTTTTGTGGCTACCCAACAAAGCGATTACAAAGTGATACGCTCAAAAGAAATCAAAATTTCTAAAGATATTGTATATAATTTAGTTTCAGATAGCACATCCCTTATCGATTGGAATCCATGGGAAAAAGACGAAGCCGTTTTTAAAAATGTAAAATTAGTTTCTGGTGATACAATACTGCAAAACATTTCCGTATCCGGAGAAAAGAATGAATCCTTTATGCGTTTTCAAAAAACAAAAAAAGGAACATTAATTTCATGGGAATTAAAAGGAAATTTGGACTTTGAATTAAAATTGCGAAGCATTTTACAAGGTGGAGTTGAAAATGTATTAGGTGATAAATTAGATGATGGATTAAATAACATTGATAATTATTTGGTTAAAGAACTAAATACCTACAACATTAAAGTGCATGGAATAGTAAAAAAGCATGCAACCAATTATATTCAACAAATCGACACTTGCTCTTTTGCCGATTTTCAAAAAGTATCTAAAAAAATGCTACAAAATATGATAGCATTTGTTGAAAAGAATGACATTGCCATCATTGGTTCTCCTTTTATAACACATCAAACTTGGGACAAAAAAGCTAAAACAACCATTTTTTCAATGTGTGTTCCTGTGGAAGAAGAAATACTAACTACTTCTGGAAGTGAGATTTCAGGTGGCCATTTTGATGAATTTTTAGCCGTTAAAACTACTTTAACAGGTGACTATTCACATAACATAGAAGCTTGGAATAAAACCATCAACTACATTAATAAGAAAAAATTAATTAAAGATACTGAAGGTTTAAATATTGAAGTTTATAAAATTAGCTTACCCAAAGAACGTAAACCTTCAAAATGGGTAACTGAGATTTATATTCCAGTCAAAAAACGAGTATACATTCCAAAACCAAAACCTATAGAAGTAGAAGAAGTTATTGGCACAAGTGAAACCTCAACAACAAATACAACTAAATAATTTATTCTAATTTTTATAAAAATGAACAAACTTATTTTTTCAATTGCATTTATATGTATTTCTTCATTCATTTCTGCTCAAGAAGTTGAAATTAAAGATGACAAAGTATTGTTAGATGGAAATCCAATTTTAAAGTATGAGAAAATAAACATAATGCAACATTCGTTTTATTCTTTAGAAAGCGATGATGAAATATTACTTTTTAAATGGCATGACAATGAAACCAATCAATACAGTGATGATGATTATATCATTATAAACTTTTTAACTGCAAAAATTAAAGTTGAAACAACAAGTGTTGAACATGTTATTTCTGGCATGGGAATGAATTCGAAAAAAAACATGCAAAAACTAGTAAAATGGTTACTTAAAGAAAAAGTAATTGATAGTAAAGGAAATTTAAACCTTGAAAAAGTACAAACATTTTACGATAAATACAACGAAGATATCACACTAAGAACTTCTAGATAAACACAAAAAAGGACATTTTAAATGTCCTTTTTTATTACTTATTCTTTCCTATGAGATGTTTAACAACGGTTTCTGCCGCATGTAAACCAAATAAAGCAGGCATCCAACTATTCGTTCCATAAAACGACTTTTTGAAATTAGAACCATCTGTCATTTTAACACTATCATAATCAGGGCGTTCATAAGAATAAACTACTTTAACACCACTTGAAATACCTTCTAATTTTAAACGCTTTCTAACTTGCTTAGCCAACGGACAATAATCTGTTTTACTAATATCTTTTACACGAACTTTCTCAGCTTCAAACTTACCTCCTGCTCCCATATTACTAATGACTTTGACTTTTTTACGTTTACAGGCCAAAATTAGGTTGATTTTTGGAGTCAAGCTATCAATACAATCTAAAACGTAATCGAACTCTGGAGAAACCAATTCAAATGCGCGTTCTGGAGATAAAAATTCTTCAATTCGTGTAAGTTTCAATTCTGGATTAATATCCATTAATCGATCGCCAACGATTTTTACTTTTGGCTCACCTACGGTACTGTGTAAAGCGGGTAATTGTCTGTTGATATTAGTAATATCTACTACATCACCATCTACAATCGTCATACTTCCAACACCTGCACGTGCTAAAAATTCGGCAGCAAAACTTCCTACACCACCTAAACCTACAACTAACACATTTGCGTTTTCAAGTTTTTGAATTCCCTCTTCTTTGAATAATAAAGCTGCTCTTTCTTTCCACTTTGCCATTTTAATTTATGGTTTTAGTTATTTGTTAGTTGTTAAAAATCCTTGAAAAATTAGTAAAAACAATCGTTTTTAGTTCGTCAACCGAAATTCCCTTTATCAAAGCTGCTTTTTCATACACTTGATAAATAGATTCTTCAATCGTATCTGTTTCTAATAAAATTTGATTTTCGGGTGCAAAGGTAAATACTTTTTCTAAATCTGTCCCGAAGTTTCGGGATAGAAGTAAATATTTTCCAAACGATAAATAGAATCCGTTTTTCAATAATGACTGAGCCACCTGTTCATTTTTTGAAAACCCATGAATAATCATTGGGTTATCTATTTTCATTTCTTTTTTTATAGCTATTACTTCATCATAAGCAGCAACACAATGCAACACGATGGGTTTATTGGTCTGTTTTACAATTTCCAATTGTTTTTTAAATACTGAAATTTGGACATCCAACGGGATTTCTATTCGCTTATCTAAACCACACTCACCCAGTGCTAAACATTCTTTTAATTGTAGTTTTTCTTTAATAATTTTTAAATCATTATTCAGTCGTTCTTCATCAATATACCAAGGATGAATTCCAATAGAATAGTTTGATAAAATAGAATTAAATTCCCAAGGATATTGATTTACAACTTCAATAACATCTGAAAGATTGGAAAATTTATGCGTATGTAAATTGATAAACTTAGTCATGAAATTTCTTTACACCTGCTAAAATTTCAATATCTAAATCATTTTCTAATGGAACAATCGGACACGAATATTCATAATTATAAGCACAATACGGATTGTATGCTTTATTAAAATCAATCGTCCAAATAGTACCTTTTTGAATTCTTACATCCACATATCTTCCTCCAATATAACTTTCTTTTCCACAGGTTAAATCGGAAAATGGTAAAAACAAATAATCATCATACCCCGGTTTTTTAATTAAATCTATGTTTTGATATACATTTAATTTGAATTCCTTTCCCTCTATTGAAAAACTCAACTCACCATATTTTTTATACAATGGCGTTCTTGATGTGGTTGTTTTCATGCCAAAAGGTTTTTCCTTTTTTGTCCTAACAAAAGTAGCTTCAACAATGTATTTTTCGTTTATTGGAAAAAAATCAAGACCTTTAAAATGATTTAAATCTTCTTTAGTTAATGGACTTTTCAATGAATCTGCATAACTTTGATTCAATTCTGTTTGAAACTTCTTAGAAGCCAACAAATCTTTTTGAGCAAAAACAAAAGTTGAACAAAAAAGAAAAAGTAAGATATATTTCATTAGTTGTATTTTTTACAAAAATATATAATTTCTATAACATTGTAATCGTCTTAGCTTTTGTAAATTTGCAATTCAACATTAGGTATGCTACAAAAAGCTTTTAATAAATATATCGATAATTTCAGAGGATTTTCTCGCGAAATTTGGATACTTACACTTATCACTTTTATCAATCGTGCTGGAACTATGGTTTTGCCTTTCTTGTCTAAATACTTGAAAGAAGATTTACATTTTTCATACAATCAAGTAAAATGGATTTTGATTAGTTTTGGATTAGGTTCAATTGTAGGTTCATGGTTAGGTGGAAAACTATCCGATAAAATTGGTTTTTATAAAATCATGATTTTTAGTTTAATGACCAGTGGACTTGCCTTTTTCGGATTACAATTTGTCACTAGTTTTGAAGGTTTATTAGTTGCTATGTTTTTCATTATGGTGGTTGCCGATATGTTCCGTCCCGCCATGTTTGTTTCTTTAGGAGCTTATGCAAAACCAGAAAATAGAACGCGGGCTCTAACTTTGGTAAGATTAGCAATTAATTTAGGCTTTGCTGCTGGACCCGCACTTGGAGGATTATTAATCATGAGCGTAGGCTATAAAGGATTATTTTGGGTGGATGGAGCTACGTGTATTTTAGCTATTTTAATATTCTGGATTAAGGTGAAAGAAAAGAAAAAATCAAAATATACCGATAAAGAGCATCCTGGCGAAATTCTAACAAATTCTGTTTTCAAAGACAGACCTTTTTGGATATTTCTTGGAGCTACTTTAATTACAGGAATTCTTTTTTTCCAATTATTTACAACTATTCCTTTGTATCATAAAGAGCAATTTAATTTATCAGAATTACAAACAGGATTATTGTTAACTCTAAATGGTGTTTTAATCTTCTTTTTAGAAATGCCAATTGTAAGTTATATTGAACGCAATAAAATCAACAAATTAAAAGTAATCACATTAGGCTGTTTGGCAATGGCAATAAGCATGTATTTACTTTTAGTCAACTATTGGGCTGGCATTTTAATCATTATGATGTTGTTTATGACATTTGGTGAAATGTTTGTGTTTCCGTTCTCGAATTCATTTGCTATGAGTCGAGCACCTAAAGGTCATGAAGGTCGCTATATGGCAATTTTTACCATGAGTTACAGTACAGCTCATATTTTAAGCGCAGAAGCCGGTATGGATATGATTCGTTTGTTTAGTTATCAAACCAATTGGTTTTTTATGGGAACACTTGGAGTTATTGGTGTTTTACTTTTCATTTGGACCATGAAATTGGTTAAATACGAACCACCAAGAAACCTTCAAAACTAAAAATTTAGTTAAATAACTATAAAAATAGTTGTATAACTAAAAATATAGTTTAACTTTGATTTATCAAAACGATAAGTCATGCAAAAACTAACCAACAAAGAAGAAGAGATAATGCACATTTTATGGAAGCTAAAAAAAGCTTTTGTAAAAGATATTTTAGAAGAAATCACCGACGATAAACCTCATTATAATACACTTTCTACAATAGTGCGTAATTTAGAAGAAAAAGGATATGTTGGTTATAATGCCTACGGAAAAACGCATCAGTACTTTCCTATTGTTGCTATTGAAGATTACAGAAAAACATTTATGAATACCGCTATTGATAACTACTTTAATAGTTCGTATAAAAATTTGGTTTCCTATTTTGCTGAAGAAGATAAAATTTCGGCAGACGAGCTTCGTGAGATTTTAGCGATAATCGAAAAAAAGAAATAGTATGGAAAATCTAATGCTATATTTTATAAAAGCAAACGGCCTCATCATTCTATTTTATTTGATGTATGTCTTATTTCTTCGAAAAGAAACTTTTTTTGTTGCTAATCGGTTGTACTTGATTTCAGGATTGCTAATATCCTTATGTTTACCCTTGATTACGTTTACGAAAACCATTTGGATTGAACCAACACCTGTTCCTGAATTTTATCAAGAAATAACTCCTGTAAACAGTAATTCAATCGAAGTTCCCATTCAAGAAACTCCAATAGATTGGACGTTAATTTTGACTACAGCATATGTGGTGATTTGTGTTTTAATTTTAGCTAAAATTGGAATAGAAATAGTATCATTTTACAATAGAATCAGAAAACACAACCAAGAAAAAGCAACTGATTTTACTTTAATTCATACAAATACAACCGAAAATCCATTTTCATTCTTTCATTACATAGTTATTAATCCCAATTTATTTTCGGAAGCTGAATTACAACATATTTTAACACACGAAAGTATTCATGTAAAGCAAAAACATTCAATTGATGTGTTGCTAGGAAAACTATTTTGTGCTGTGTTTTGGGTAAACCCAATCATTTGGTTGTACCGAAAAGCAATGCTTCAAAATCTTGAGTTTATTGCTGATAGTGAAACCTTTCAGCAAATCGAAAACAAATACGAATATCAAATAACCTTATTAAAAGTTGTGAGTCATCAACACGACTTAAGTATTACTAATCAATTTTATCAATCATTAATCAAAAAACGAATCGTTATGTTACACACAAATCAATCCCACAAAAGAAATGCTTGGAAGTATGCTACAATTCTTCCGCTATTAGTAGGTTTCATGCTATTATTCCAAATTGAAACTATTGCACAAGTAAAAGAAAACTCAAAAGTAGCAGCTTATGCTGTTGAAGAAGTAACTTATTCTTCAATTCTAACCAAAAACACGACCGATAAAGAGTTACGAGAATTGGAAAAGACATTTTCAGATGAAAAACATAAACTTAAAATTTCAAAAGTAAAGCGAAACAAAAAAGGTGAAATAATCGAGATAAAACTTTTATTGGACTCAGGAAAAACCTACGTTCAAATTCTTGAAAGAAAATCAACTGAACCTATTGACGATATTAAAATTTTTATTAATACTGATAAGGATGATAAAAAAAGTGTCGGTTTTGAAGAAGTTTCAAATGTTGTGAGTGCAAAATATGTTGAAGATGATGAAACAATTGAAGTAGAAACTAATTCAGAAGGCTACACAATTGATAACATGGTCAAAAACGGAAAAAAAATTAATTTAATCATCAATGGGAAGCTACAATCAGCAACTGTGAAAAGCAAAATTCCATTAGACCAAGAAATTGATATTTTAAAAGAGTTGGACGAAAAAGACTTAAAATCAAAATACAACATTGACAAAAAAGAAGGAGAAGTGTATTATGAACTTACAACGAAAAAAGAGTTGAAAATAAATGAAGACAAAAACTTCAGAATTAATGAAACAACTAAAAACAGTTCTACGAACAATAAGGCTTTAATCTTTGATGTGAGTTATAAAAAAACAGAACAAGTTAATATAATTAACAATATAAAAAATGGAGAAAATGTAGATGCTAAAAAAGCATTGATAATTTTTAATGACAAAGAAATTACCTATGAAGAATTAGACAAAATTAACCCTAATGAAATAGCATCCTCAAGTGTAATGACAGCAACAAAATATGCTCTAAATAAATATGGCGAAAAAGCTAAAAATGGTGTTATTGTTATAGAATCTAAAAATTTTTTTGAAAAAAATAATCCTGATTTGATGGAAAAATTAAAAAACAATTCTGCCAAACCAAAAACAATTGAACTTAAAAGCGGTGATGTTGTAGTTATTTTAGAAGGTGACAGAATTAAATTTCCTGGTTATCCAACTCAGTATTTAAATCAGTTAAAATTAGAATTTCAAGGAAAAATTCTTGAAGACAACATTGATTTCTTCAAAAACTATGAACTTGAAAAAATAAAAGACATCAAAATTATAGAAGACGATTTATCTCCAAAAGAGAAGAAAAGGATTAAAAAAATAATTATAGAAACCAAATAACAAAAAAATCCCGATTTTGAACATATTCAAAATCGGGATTTTTAATTTTACTATATTTGCCAAAAATTTAAAAATGTATAAACTACTTGCCAAACTTAACAAAGCTCTTTTACCTAGTTTTACCAAACAAGGATTAGATCCTATCAAAGCGAAAAAATGGCAAAAGGCACTTATTGCTTATCGGTATATAATCACCGTAAAATCGTTAGATTAGTCAATATACGTTTTGTTTCCGTTTTTATTGATGTAATATTTTCCGCCTTTTGGTCCTGTATATACTTTTTTTCCTTTGTAAGTTCCTGTAGCTTTGTCTTTAACTTTCTTTTCAGCAGCTTTTGAGGCTGCAGTTTGTTTTAAGTCTTCATTTTCTTCTGCTGCCGTTTTCTTTACTTTTGATTTAACTTCAGTAGTTTTTGCTTTTGCATCAGAATTTTTCGCCTTAGTAACTTCAGCTTTAGCTTCTTTTACATTTTTATCTTGCTTTTTTTCAGCTGTTGCAGCATTTTTCTCTGCTTTCTTTTTCTTGTCCTCAAGCTTTTTCTTGTTTTCTTCAACTTGTTCTTTGGTAACTTTTTTTCCGTCTTTAATAACTTTTGTTTCTTGAGCCAAAGTTCCTAATGATAACAAAAGTGATAAACCTAAAAGAGTGATTTTTTTCATAAATAAATTAGTAAAGTGTTAAACAATTTTATGAATTCTATTTACTGGAATTACAACACCTTGTTTTAAAATTACTCGGCTATCTGTTACTCCCCAAATTGTAGTTTCTACCATTTTTTTTGACTTATCGTCTTCAAAATAAATTTTAATTTTAACATGCTCTAAATTACCTAATGAAAGTGCTCGGTCTAATTCGTTTTTACGCGAAGTTATTTCATCTTTATCTTCTAATACATCCGATTTTGGGAAATTTAATGATGCTATTATTTCTTTGTCTATTAATTCAAATTTTGTACTCATTGTTTTTTATTAGTTTAGTTAGGGTTCATAAAATTATAAAAAAAAGTATATAAAAGTAGTTTTTTTTACTTTTTAATTTTGAAGTGTAAAGTCGTTTAAAATTTACCTGAAATTAAAGCAAAAAAAGAGACCGCTTTTGGCGATCTCTTTTAACTTATTTTTTTTAAAATATGTATTAGAACTTCATACCAACACCTACTCCTACTAACCAAGGATTGATATCTACTTCCGCTGGAATAATTAAACCTGGTGCTAAATTTGAAGCATCAACACTTACATCGGTACTTAAAAACAAACGTTTAACATCTACGTTGATAAAAAATGTATCGTCTACCATTAAGTCAAAACCTAATTGTGCTGCATAACCTAAAGCATTATCATACGTTACATCAGCAACATCACCCGATTTAACATTGTAAAATAATGTATAATTTACACCTGCTCCAATGTATGGTTTGAAAACCTTTTTGTCAGAAGTATAAAAATGATATTGCGCTGTTAACGTTGGAGGCAATAACCAAACACTTCCCAAATTTACATCACCTGCTGCTGTATTAATTGCTTGAACATCATGTTTTGCTGTACCTAAT
>JBILST010000268.1:0-3174 GCA_044371865.1 Flavobacterium sp. | reverse complement strand
TGGGTATCAATTTTAAAATGATATTCTTTCAAAAAAGGACAATATTCTACGATTCTTTCGAAGAATTTTTGAATTTTTGGTTTAAAATCTTCTTTTGGTTTTCCTTCAAAAAGCAAATCGAAGGAAAAAGAATTATTTTCCAATTTTTTAACTACTTCTAGCTTCGTAATCGTTTTACAATTGTTTAACGTAAAACTTATCGAAGGATTCGCTGGAATTTGGTTTTCTTTCTTACCCCAATATTTCACTAAGGCAATATTACTAGGCGCATTCCATTCAAAAGAAGCCGAGTCAATTGTATTATAATGCGATGTAATAAAATCTCTTTCTGTAAGCATAGCTTAAAATTTTGACAAAAATACCGAATTTGGTTGATTTGTTCTCTTGATATTTCGTTAATTTGCCTATAAATTTGAAAACATGAACAAATATCTTAAAATAATATATTGCGTTGCCATTTGTTTAGCAGTTGGCTATTTATCGAGCAACGTAACCCAATCAAGTATTACTACTTGGTATCCCGAAATTAAAAAACCTAGTTTTAATCCACCAAATTGGGTTTTTGCCCCAGTTTGGACGATGCTTTTCATTCTAATGGGAATTGCCGCTGGGATGGTTTGGAACAAATTAGAAACCAATAAAGAATTAGTAAAAAAAGGGTTGTTATTTTTTACCGCTCAATTACTTTTAAATGCTTTGTGGTCTTATTTATTCTTTGGATTGAACAATATTTTATTAGCATTAATCGAAATTATTTTGCTTTGGTTAGTTATTTACGAAACCTATCATATTTTCAAACAAATAGACAAAAGGGCTTCGTATTTGTTGATTCCGTATTTAGCTTGGGTTGGATTTGCTACGATTTTAACGGGTAGTATTTTTTGGTTGAATAGATAATTAATTTGTTTCAGCAATAGAATTTGCTACAATAAATCCGCCTGTCCAGGCATTTTGGAAGTTGAATCCGCCTGTAATCGCATCAATATTTAAAATTTCACCTGCAAAATAAACATTTGGTAAAATTTTGCTTTCCATGGTTTTAAAATTCACTTCTTTTAAGTCGATTCCGCCTGCGGTTACAAATTCTTCTTTGAAAGTACTTTTTCCGTTGACGTGAAATTCGCCATTTGTAAGTTGTTCAATGAACGAATGGAGTTGTTTTTTATTTAGATCGGCCCATTTTAGTTCGTCTGAAATTCCAGCTGCTTTTACCAAATTTTCCCAAAGGCGTTTTGGTAATTCGAAATGTGCATATTTAGTAACTAATTTTTTTGCGTTTTCTTCTTTGATGTCTTTCAACAAATCTAGCGCTTCTTCAAAAGTTGTTTCGTTTAACCAATTGACTTGAATGGCAAACTGGTATTTTTTTTCAGCTAATTCTCTTGCTCCCCAGGCCGAAAGTCTTAAAATTCCGGGCCCGCTCATACCCCAATGCGTAATTAACAAAGGTCCAGACGCTTCTAGTTTGGATTTCTTAACCTTTACTGAAGCAACCGCAGAAAGCCCCATTAAATCTTTAATTCGTGGGTCTTTAATGTTAAAAGTAAACAACGAAGGAACTGGTTCAATAATCGAGTGACCCAAATTTTGTAGTAATTCCCACATTTTCGGATTACTTCCTGAAGCCATTACTATTTTTTCGCAAGTAAAAACCTCTTGAGTTGTGGTTACTTTCCAATGCGACTCCGTTTTGTACAATTCCTGAACACTATGATTGGTTAAAACATCAATTTTCAGCTTTTTTACCGCTTCTTGAAAACAATCAATTATCGTTTGTGACGAATTTGAAACAGGGAACATTCGTCCATCTTCTTCAATTTTAAGTTCTACACCATGTTTTTCGAACCAATCTATAGTATCACCTGAACAAAATTGATGAAATGGTCCTTTTAACTCGCGCTCGCCACGTGGATAAAATTTTACTAAATCATTTGGCACAAAACACGCATGCGTAACATTGCATCGCCCACCACCAGAAATTCGAACTTTTTCTAAAACACTTTTTCCTCTTTCAAGTATAGCAACTTTTAGGTTTGAATTCTTCTCTACACTATTAATTGCAGTAAAAAATCCGGCAGCGCCTCCGCCAATAATAATGATGTCGTATTTTGAGTTCAATGGATTTGTTTTTGCAAATATCGGAGTTAATTTTCAATTCAAACAAAAAGTCCCGTTATTTAAAACAACAGGACTTCTCAAAAAAATAAATCAACTTTAATTTAAAATATAATATTGCCAAGGTTGTAATTGTGTATTTAACTTAGCATCAAATATAATTTTCTTACCTGTTATAAAATCCACAAATTCTCCATTAATTGGCAAACTTGTACTTATTGTTTTATCTGATAAATTAGCTATATAAATAATTTTCTCGCCGTTTTTTTCACGCTCAAATGCAAAAATTTCTGTATCATTAGGTGTTGCAATTTTTTTATAGGAAGCTGATTTTTTTCCACCATTTAAAGCGCTATTTTCGGTCTTTAATTTTCCTAATTTTCTTCTAAGTTTCCATGCTGCGCCTTTAGTTTTAGGTATTGAATCTTTTTCGAAGAATTTTAAACTATGATTTAAACCATATTCGTTTCCACTATATATTAAAGGCATTCCAGGCATCACATAGGACAATGCTGTCATTGCCTCTTCTGCTTTTGCAAGCCTACTTTTTGTGGTGCCGTTCCAAGAATTTTCATCGTGATTATCAACAAAATTCATTAAAATATCATTAGTGTTATATTTCTTTTGATTGTCTAAAATAAGTTTGTCCCAGTCTTTCACCGTATTTTTTCCTTGAGCAATTCTATTCATTGTATGATGTGCTTCCCAACCATACGCCATATCAAACAAACCATCTTTTAATAATTCTGGCTCCCAAGCTTCTGCTAACATAAAAATATTTTTTTCTTTTCTTAATTGCGGAATAGCTTGCTGCCAAAAATCTAACGGTACATTACTAGCTACATCACAACGAAAACCATCAATATTTTCATTTTTAATCCAATGCAACATATCGGCTGTCATTTCTTTTCGTAAACCTTGATTGTCGTAATTTAAATCGGCAACATCAGACCAACCCCATGATTTTCCAGTTTCAGGATTGATAGGGTCGATGATTTCTCCTTTAGCATTTTTAGTGTAATATTCTGGATGATTTTTAATCCAAACATGATCCCAACC
>JBILST010000267.1:0-3175 GCA_044371865.1 Flavobacterium sp. | reverse complement strand
AAAGAAAATTGGAAAATTTCCTATTATTTTGGTTGGAACTGAATTTTGGTCAGGCTTATTAGATTGGATTAAAACCGTCATGATTGACAAAATGAAAAATGCTAATCCAGAAGACATGAACTTAATTAAAGTGGTAGATACAGAAGATGAGGTATTAGAAGCCTTAGATAACTTCTACAAAAAATACAACTTATCTCCAAACTTTTAAAAAACGAAAAAGTCCTTCAAACGAAGGACTTTTCTATTTTGAAATAAATTCTTTTATTCTTTGAATTACCGCTTCATCGCCTAAAATCTTACGATGACCTAAACCTTCAGTAATCATAATTTCGGCATGTTTTAAATGTTTTTGGATATGATATGCTCCTTTTACCGAAACCTCGTCGTCGTCTTTATCGTGAATAATTAATACAGGAATTTCGGTTTTTTCAGCGGCTTTGTAAGCAGAATAATCGTCCATTTTTCCACCATATTTTGCTTCAAAATAATCTCTTAGCTTAATTGCATATTCTGGTTTTAGTTTTAATTTACTAATAAAATCAATAATAATATCTTGGATAATATCGCCAGAGCCAATAGTAACAGCTTTTTTTACGTTAAGATTTTGTTTTATCGCATTTAGAACTGACATACCTCCGAGTGAATGCCCAATAGCAAATTCAAACGAACCATATTGCTTTTCTATTTCTAAAATAGAGGCAATAAATTCAATCATAATCGACGAATTTCCTTTCGATTTTCCATGAGCTGGCGCATCAAAACTAATGGTCGTATAGCCCATATTTAGCAATTCATCTGCAATTTTAACTAGTTGCGTTCCTCTTCCAGACCAACCGTGCACTAATAAGATTTTCTTTTCACTTTTTCCATATTCATACACTACAATTTCTTTTTGAATTTCGGGAACTATGATACTTTTTTGAACACTTTCGTGTTCCATATGAAGTTCACGCTTCGGTAATTTATGTTTAATTGGGGTCGTAAAAAGTTTGGCTGCAAACTTAGTGGTAATTGAGGGAGAAATTGCTTGAAGAAATTTTGCGGTAAACAAAATAGCTTTTGGAATTTCTATGACTTGAGATTGCTTTTGTTTCTTTTTGGGCATGTTGTAAAATTTTACGCAAGGTACAACATATATAAAATGGGTATTAAAAAGAGATTATAAAAAATAGTTAAAAAAGGTATGAAAATTGGATTTATGTAACAAGTGAAAATTAAAATGATGTAAATTTGTAAAAAATAATTACCATGAATTTAAAAATTAAAATTGTTGGACTTGTAGCTTTTGCATTGGTAGTTTCTTGTGCAAAAAATCCATTTACCGGAAAAAGTACTTTGGCATTGGTTCCAAATAGTGAAATTTTGCCATCAGCTTTTCAGCAGTACAATCAGTTTTTGTCTGAAAACAAAGTAATTACAGGAACAAACGACGCTAAAAGGGTAGAGACCGTTGGATCTAAAATAAAAGTAGCCGCAGAGCGTTGGTTAAACGCAAATGGACATGCGGGTTATTTAGAAGGATACGCATGGGAATATAAATTAGTAGATAGCAAAGAGGTTAATGCTTGGTGTATGCCAGGTGGAAAAATTGTTTTTTATACTGGAATTATGCCTATTTGTAAAGATGATGCGGGTATGGCAGCAGTTATGGGGCATGAGGTGGCACATGCTTTAGCAAATCATGGGCAGCAACGAATGAGTGCAGGAGTTTTGCAACAAGCAGGAGCTGCAGGATTGTCTGTTGCAACGGGGAATAAATCTCAAGAAACGCAACAATTAGCCATGACGGCTTATGGAGCTACAACACAATTTGGAGGGATGTTGCCATTTAGTAGAGCACATGAAAGTGAAGCGGATATGATTGGATTAACATTGATGGCAATTGCAGGTTACAATCCTGATATGGCTGTAGCATTTTGGGAAAGAATGGCAGCGCAATCTGGAGGTCAAGCACCACCAGAATTTATGAGTACACACCCAAGTAATGCTGCTCGAATTGCAAAAATAAAGGAGTTAATTCCACAAGCAAAAGCAGAAGCAGCTAAGTTTGGCGTTACTTTCAAATAATTAAAAAAATACTATTATATTTGATTCCCGACACTGTCGGGATTTTTATTTTAAAACAATCGCTATGCAAAAACTTCTTAAAGGAAATTCTAAACTTCTAAACGCTTGGGCTTTTTATGATTGGGCAAATTCGGTTTACACTTTAGTTATTGCATCAACAATTTTCCCCATTTATTATGGAGCATTATTTCGTCAAAAGAATATTGATGAAGTGGTACTTTTTGGTTTTACAATTAACAATGAAGCTTTAATACCATACGTAACGGCTGTTGGATTTTTAATTATTGCTTTCATCTCACCCTTGTTGTCCGGTATTGCTGATTACATGGGAAACAAAAAGTTTTTTCTAAAACTTTTTTGTTATATAGGGGCTATTTCTTGCATGTCGTTATATTTTTTTGATATAGACGAAGATAAAATTGTTTTAAGTTTGGTTTCGTATTTGTTTGCGCTTATTGGTTTTTGGGGAAGCTTGGTCTTTTACAACTCGTATTTACCAGATATCGCTCATAAAGACCAACAAGATAAAATCAGCGCTAAAGGGTTTAGTTTAGGATACATTGGAAGTGTTGTTTTATTATTGATTTGCTTAGCAATGGTATTATTGTCTGAAGAAGCTAAAGCAATGCAAATGATGCGTTATTCTTTTTTATTGGTTGGAATTTGGTGGATAGGATTTAGTCAGTTTACATATTATTATTTACCAAATAACAAGAACGGACAGAAATTACATAAAAACATAATTTTTAACGGCTTTAAAGAACTAAGATTAGTATGGCAACATATTAAAAATATAAAAACATTAAGACGGTATTTAGGTGCTTTTTTTGTTTACAGTATGGCGGTACAAACTATCATGATTATTGCTGCCTATTTTGGAGAAAAAGAAGTTAATTGGGGAACTGATAGTGACCGACGAGTTGGTTTAATTGTAAGTATTTTGGTAATTCAATTAGTGGCTGTTTTAGGTGCCTGGCTTACGTCAAAATTAGTTACTAAATATGGAAATATTTTAATTTTAATTGTTTTAAATTTCTCTTGGATTTTAATTTGCACCTACGCTTATTTCGTTGTAACGCCAAACGATTTTTACATCGCGGCATTTTTC
>JBILST010000056.1:0-10780 GCA_044371865.1 Flavobacterium sp. | reverse complement strand
AAATGCGTTCGGCAGAATTAGCAGAAAAATTAGGCATTACAACAGCTAATTTATCCATTATAAAAACAGGGAAAGCAAAGGCAATTCGGTTGACTACGTTAGAAGCAATTTGTGAAATTTTAGATTGTCAACCAGCAGATATTTTGGAATATGTGAAGAAATAATTCTAACCAAACAACTCACTCACCACATCTTCAATCTTCGCTACTAAAACAATTTTGATTCCGGTGTTTTTTAAGGAAATTTTGTTGTGTTTGGAAACAAAAATCGTCGTAAATCCTAATTTTTCGGCTTCTTGAATGCGTTGCTCAATGCGGTTAACCGGTCTAATTTCTCCTGAAAGTCCTACTTCTCCAGCAAAGCAAAAACCTTCTGCAATGGCAATGTCTTCGTTGGAAGATAAAATAGCAGCCACAACAGCTAAATCAATCGCGGTGTCTTCTACTGAAATTCCCCCTGTTACGTTTAAGAACACGTCTTTGGTGCCTAATCTGAAACCAGCACGTTTTTCTAAAACGGCTAAAATCATGTTTAAGCGTTTAGCGTTGTAACCTGTGGTACTTCGTTGCGGCGTTCCATAAACTGCGGTGCTTACCAAAGCTTGAATTTCCAACATCAACGGTCGCATTCCTTCTAAAGTCGTTGCAATCGCCGTTCCTGAAAGTTGTTCGTCTTTGTGAGAAATTAAAATTTCAGAGGGATTGTCCACTTCGCGCAAACCCGAACCTTGCATTTCGTAAATTCCTAATTCGGCAGTAGAACCAAAACGGTTTTTCAACGAACGTAAAATTCGGTACACGTGATTTCTATCGCCTTCAAATTGTAAAACGGTATCGACCATGTGTTCCAAAATCTTGGGTCCGGCGATGGTTCCGTCTTTGGTAATGTGTCCAATTAATAAAACAGGCACATTGGATTCTTTGGCATATTTAATCAACTCAGCCGTACATTCTCTAATTTGAGAAATACTTCCCGCAGATGATTCAATATAATCGGTATGCAACGTTTGAATCGAATCGATAATGACAATATCTGGTTCAATTTCTAAAATTTGACGAAAGATATTTTGGGTTTTGGTTTCGGTTAAAATGTAGCAATTATCGCCATTTGTAGTAATACGTTCGGCACGCATTTTAATCTGTTTTTGGCTTTCTTCTCCCGAAACATAAAGCGTTTTGTAAGGCAATTTTAAAGCAATTTGCAAGAGCAACGTACTTTTTCCAATACCTGGTTCGCCACCTAACAAAGTTAAGGAACCCGGAACCAATCCGCCACCCAAAACCCGATTCAACTCGTTATCAGTCGTGTTTAATCGGATTTCTTGTGCGGTGTCTATTTCTTTAATCAGTAAAGGTTTGGTAGCGGCTTTTGAAGTAGCACTGGTAGTTTTCCATGCTGCTTTTTCTTCTTTTTGAACCAATTCTTCTACAATGGTATTCCATTCTTTACAAGCATTACATTGTCCTTGCCATTTTGAATATTGGGTGCCACAGTTTTGGCAAAAGAAAGCCGTTTTTACTTTACTCATTTGATTTTATTCCTTTTTTTCAGTTGGTTCTTCTGTTGGAGTTTCAGCAGGAACTTCCGCTGGTGCTTCTTCTGATGGTTTGTCTTCCTTACCTTTTAAAGCTTCAGCACGGTTCAACATGTAATCTTTTGTTAATTCGCGAATTGGCTCTAAAGTAAAGGCTCTTTGATAGGTTTTTACAGCTTTTTTGAAATTACCTGTTTTTTCAAAATATAAAGCTTGATGATACGTTCCTAAGATTGTTTTTGGATAATGTTTATCAGCATAGTCAGCTAGTGGTTGTAATTCATTATAAGCTTTGTTTTTCATAATCGCAGCTTCAATTGCTTTAAAATCGCTTAATCTTGGTTTCATTTTAAAGCCAAAACGTTTTTCTAGTTCATCATATTTGGCAATTAAATAGTCGGTATAACCTGCTTCTAATTTTAAAATTTTATCCTGAAATTCCACCATCGAGATAGGTTGGTACCCATCAAAAATAAAATAAATAGCATTTGGAACTGCTTTAGCTACTAACGAGTAGTGTGAAGCGCCTTTGAAAGCATCGTTTTGATATTTAAAAGTGGCATTTGGAATAGCTTTGATATTGGTGTCTAATTCAGCAGCTTTATCATTAATTGCTTTTAAATCTCCCTCTCCAGTAGCTTGATAGTAAAAAATTGGTTTAGTAATTTTTGCTAAACGTTCAGCTATCCTTTTTTCCATTTCTGGAGCCATTTCTGGAGCTAACGAAATGTAGGCATTAAAAACAGGATTGTCTTTGTATAAGTAAAAATTTAAAAATCCAGCAGTGGTGTCATGACCGGTAATCATTCTAAAAGGAAGAGTACGGTATTTTTTTTCTACATAGGGTAATAATTCAACACCGATAAATTCGAAAAAATTAGCACCTGAGCCTGAAGGAAATCCTGCTTCGTCAAATTCGCTGTCTTTAAAACGAGTTTCGCCGTTGTTTTGGTCAATGGCAATAATAATCATCTCGGGTAAATCGTCCCAATAGCTGCCGTATTTTAAAATTCCTTCGAAAGGGTCTAATAAATATTCACCGTCTAGTACCACTAAAGTGGGGTAGCTTTTTTCTGGACTAGTAGCATATGATGGAGGTGTAACCACCGTAAATGTTCGATTGCCTACTTTTTTAGATTGGATTGTTTCTGGCGTACGCTGAGCCATTAGCCCAGTAGTTGCCATTAGAATAAATAATAAAAATTTGATTTTCATTTTAAATAGTTTGGTTAAATAGATTAGCAATTTACTAATTTATTTTTTATTTAAAACAGGTAAAAGTAAATAAGATAATAAACCTAAGAAAATCGTTAGAAGAGTTTGAGAAACCCAAATTAAATATCCGAAAGCAGTACCTATTCCTTCTGAAATTCCATATAGACTTAAAATGGAAGCTATTGCAAGTGGATATGCGCCAAGGCCACCGTTTGTAAAACCTACTGCAATTGTACCAAATATGAATCCCATTACCACAACATCAAAACTGATATTAGCCGTTTCAGGAAGCGCAAATATGGTAACGTAGAACATTGCCAAATACGAAAACCAAATAAAAAATGAATGAAAAATATACTTCCATTTATTTTTCATTTTTAATATGCTAAGCATACCTTCTATTAATCCAGAAAGTTTTTGTTTTAGTTTTAAGATAATTTTCCATTCGGCATAAATCCACACTAAAACAAAAATAAAAAACAATACTATTCCTATGATGGAGAACCAAATTAAGGTTTCAAATTTCACGTTTTTTTCAATCAAATATTGGTATATTTTGTCAAATTGTGAGATAAATCCAACAGCAACAAAAAGCAGAAAAATGAGCATATCAACAATTCTTTCGGCTACAATAGTTCCAAATCCTTTGTCAAAAGGCACGTTTTCGTATTTTTTTAATAAAGCGGCTCGAGATATTTCTCCCGAGCGCGGAATGGTTAAATTTACCAAATAGGAAACACAAACGGTCATTAAATCGTTGTGAAATTTGGTTTGATATCCTAAGTGTTGTAAGGCAAATTTCCAGCGATACGCTCTCGACCAAAATCCAAAAAGAGCAATAAAAAGGGAAAGAAAAATGTAGAAATAATCTGCTTTTATAAAGCTAACTTTAATTTTCTCTAATTCATCAGGGTTTAGTGTTGTAAATTGATAATATATAATTACTATTCCAACAACTAATGGAATGATTAAACTTAAAAATTTTCTAATTTTTGCTTTCAAACTAAGTTAAAGAGTTGTCTTTTTCGTTAGGAAAAACTAATGTAGGTTTGAATTTTTTTGCTTCCTCAAAATCCATAATTCCATAAGAAATAATGATGATGATATCTCCTCTGTGAACTTTACGAGCCGCAGGTCCGTTTAAGGTGATTTCGCCAGTATTTCTAGGTCCTTTAATGGCATATGTTTCTAGTCGTTCACCATTGTTGATGTTAACGATTTGTACTTTTTCACCTTCAATGATATTAGAAGCTTCCATTAGTGCTTCGTCAATGGTGATACTACCTATATAATTCAAATCAGCACCCGTAACGGTTACTCTATGAATTTTTGATTTTACTACTTGAATTTGCATGATGCAAAGGTAATTAATTTAGTGAAATATTGTCAATTAATCTGATATTCTCAATAAAAATTGCGATAAAACCGCGATATTTTTTATTTGTTTCTTTTTCAGAAGCGGGTAAAAGAGTTGCTTCATCGGCAATTTCAAAATATTCTAATTGAAATTCTGGATGTTTTTTGAATTCGTTTTCTACAAATAAAATAGTTTCCTCGGCTGAATTTGTTTGAAATAATTTTTTTGCGTCACTCAGTATTTGGTATATAATAGCTGCTTTTTCTTTAGCAATGGCGGACAGTCTTTCGTTTCTTGAACTCATGGCTAATCCGTTCGATTCTCTATGAATTGGGCAACCAATAACTTCTACTGGAATATTGTATTTTGAAACTAATTTTTTTACAATTTGTAGTTGTTGAAAATCTTTTTCTCCAAAATAAGCTTTATTGGGTTGAACAATTTCAAATAATCGTTTGACTATTGTCCCCACTCCATCAAAATGGCCTGGTCGATGCTTGCCTTCCATTTGGTTTTCTAAGCCGTCGTAATCAAAATGTTCAGATGAAGTATTTCCTTCATAAATATCTTCCACATCGGGAGCGTAAACAATAATAGAATTGCTCAAATCTTGCATGATTTGAACGTCTCTTTTTAATGTTCTAGGATATTTATCTAAATCTTCCTCATTGTTAAATTGAGTTGGATTCACAAAAATACTCATTACAGTAATGTTGTTTTCAGTAAGTGATTTTTTCAGCAAAGACAAGTGTCCTTCATGCAGCGCTCCCATTGTAGGAACAAAACCAATTGATTTATTTTGTTTGATAAAAGGTCTTAAAAAAGCACTTAAATCTGACTTTTTATTAAAAATAAGCATTTTTATGTTTGTTATTTCAAGTGCAAACTTACTATTTTAGTGGATAAATCCATAAAATTTTGTAATTTTGCAAGGTTTTTTAAAACAATAATTAACTAGAATACATTATGGAAGACAAGAGGATATTGTATGTATCATCTGAAGTGGTGCCTTATTTAGCGGAAAACGAAGTGTCGTTGCAATCGTATGAAATGCCAAAAATGATTAATGATTTAGGTGGACAAATACGAATTTTTATGCCTAGATATGGTAATATTAACGAAAGAAGACATCAATTGCATGAAGTTATCCGTTTATCAGGAATGAACTTGGTGGTAAATGATATGGATATGCCCCTAATTATTAAAGTTGCTTCAATTCCAAAAGAGCGAATTCAGGTTTATTTTATTGATAATGATGAGTATTTTAAGCGTAAAGCTACATTTTCTGACGAAGAAGGTGTGATGTATCCAGATAATGATGAAAGAGCTATTTTCTTTGCAAAGGGAGTAGTAGAAACGGTTAAAAAATTAAATTGGGTACCCGATGTAATTCATGTGCACGGATGGATGGCAGCAATGTTGCCTGTTTATTTAAAGCATTATTATAAAGACGAAGGTATTTTTGCAGAAACAAAGATTATTTCATCGGTTTATGATCAAGGTTTTGAAGGGGAATTAGATAAAGAATTCATCAATAAAGTATTGTTTGATAACATTAGTAATGAGGCTGTTTCAGATTTAGCATCCCCTACTTATGAAAACTTAATGAGAGTTTCAATTATGCATTCAGATGCAATAGTAGCGGGCTCTGAAGTGTTGTCGCCAACTTTAACAAAATTTATAGAAAGTTCAAACAAACCTTTTTTACCTTTCGCCTCTAAAGACACAATTAAAGAAGTGTATACTTCATTTATAAAAAATCACGTATTATAAAGGGTTTATCTACTATGAAAAAAAGTATTTTTAAAATATCATCTTTGTTATTATTCGTTCTTTTTGTATCTTGTGATAAGGATTTTAATTCCTTAGATTCAGATGTAATTGGGGAAAATCATTTTGATTTAGAAAAGTATGAAGTGGAAAATTTAGTTGCTTATTCAAAAGCAACGGGTCCTGTTCAAGCCAATAACTTGCCTTTAAATGCTTTAGGTGTTTATAATAATACAAAATTTGGAGTTACAAAAGCTCATTTTGTAACACAAGTTGAATTAGGTACTGAAAATCCTTCTTTTGGTTACAATCCTGTAATTGATTCGGTTTATTTATACGTGCCTTATTTTGTGGATTCTGATTTTACAACTGAGACAAGTGGCGAACGCATTTATGAGTTAGAATCTATTTATGGTGATGCAGAAACAGGTAAGTTTAAATTGTCGGTTGTAGAGAATGGCTATTACCTTAGAGATTTTGATCCAACGGATAATTTACAATCATCTCAAAAATATTACAGCAACGATAAACCGCTTATTGATCCTTTTAAAGGAACAGAAATATTAAACAATAGTTCGGCTACTTCTCAAAATAATGAATTTTATTTTAGTAAAAAAGAGTTGTATATTTATAAAACCAACGGTGCGGGTTTATATGTAGACAGTAATGGTGCTGTATTATCTAATCAAAATGATGTTTCTTTACGAGTTATCAAAGAAAGAAAAACACCAGGCATGTGGTTAGATTTAAAAAACAGCTTTTTTCAACAAAAAATTATAGATGCTACTGCTTCTGGAAATTTGTTTAATAACAATAGTTTTAAAAATTATTTTAGAGGTTTGTTGTTTGAAGTAGAGGAAATTAATCCAGGACAGGGTGCATTAGCTATATTGGATTTTTCTAGAGCAGAACTTAAAATTTTATATAAAGCCTCTGTTGATCCAACGTTTGAAAATCCTAATCCGGTTAGAACAAGAAGAGAATTTTCACTTAAAATGGGGTATAATGCTTCTTCAACATTAAGAAACAATAGTATTAACTTCTTAGAGCATACGAATTCTTCTGATTATACTTCTGGATTAGCAGCGGCTAATGAAGTAACAGGAAGTGAAAGATTATATATTAAAGGTGGTAATGGTTCAGTTGCATTTATTGATTTGTTTGATGCTACTGAATTGCAAACCTTAAGAAATAATGTTGCAAACAATAATTGGTTGGTTAACGATGCAAGACTTACTTTTTATGTTGATAAATCGCAGATGTTGAATGTAAGTGATGAGCCAGAAAGAATTTATATTTACGATGCTACAAATAATATTGTACTTTTAGATTATACGTATGATAGTTCAACAAGCTCAGATCCTAAAAATAATAAGGTGGTTTTTGGAGGAATTATTGAAAGAGAAGTTGATGAGACAAAGAAAGGGATTAAATACACAGTAAGAATTACAGAACACATCAAGAGTGTTTTAAAAGTTGATAGTGATGGCGAGTATATGGACAATATTAAAATTGGTGTTTCTGTAACTGAATCCATCAATCTTGTTTCTACTGCTATGCTAAAAACTCCTTTTACTGCAAATGGTTTGGAAATAAAAAGCATTCCATTGGCATCAATTCTTAATCCGTTAGGAACAGTTTTATTTGGAAATGTAATTACTGATCCTTTAGATGAAGATAAAAAACTTAAATTAAATATTTATTTCACTAAACCAAATTAGAAATATATGTGTGGAATTGTAGGTTATATAGGTCATAGAGATGCGTATCCTGTAATTATTAAAGGATTACACAGATTAGAATACAGAGGTTATGATAGTGCAGGAATCGTTTTGTACGATGGAAAAGATTTAAAACTATCAAAAACCAAAGGAAAAGTTTCTGATTTAGAAGCAAAAGCGGAAAGTGAAAAAACAACTTTTGGTAAAATTGGAATGGGACATACTCGTTGGGCTACTCATGGGGTTCCAAATGATGTAAACTCACATCCACACTATTCAAATTCTGGAAAATTAGTAATCATTCATAATGGTATTATTGAAAATTATGAGCCATTAAAGCAAGAATTAATTAAAAGAGGATATACTTTTAAGTCTGATACAGATACAGAAGTATTGATAAATTTAATTGAAGATGTAAAAAAACAAGAAAATTGCAAGCTTGGAAAAGCTGTTCAAGTAGCATTAAATCAAGTTATTGGAGCATACGCAATATGTGTTTTTGATGTTGAAAATCCAGATGAAATTATTGTTGCTCGTTTAGGAAGTCCATTAGCAATTGGTATTGGAGAAGATGAATTTTTTATCGCATCTGATGCTACACCTTTTATAGAATATACTTCAAATGCTATTTATTTAGAAGATGAAGAAATGGCAATTGTGCGTTTGCATAAGCCATTAAAAGTTAGAAAAATTAAAGATGACACTTTGGTTGACCCTTATGTTCAAGAGTTGCAATTAAACTTGGAGCAAATTGAAAAAGGAGGTTACGATCATTTTATGATGAAAGAAATCTACGAACAACCAAGTGTAATTAAAGATACTTATAGAGGTAGATTACTTGCAAATAAAGGGATTATTCAAATGTCTGGTGTTGAAGATAATTTAGAAAAATTCTTAAATGCTAAAAGAATCCTTATTGTTGCTTGTGGAACTTCATGGCACGCAGGATTAGTTGCAGAATATATTATTGAAGAATTTTCAAGAATCCCAGTTGAAGTAGAATACGCATCAGAATTCAGATATAGAAATCCTATTATTAATAAAGATGACGTTGTTATTGCAATTTCACAATCAGGTGAAACGGCTGATACTTTAGCTGCTATTAAATTGGCAAAAGAAAACGGAGCATTTGTATTTGGAGTTTGTAATGTGGTAGGTTCTTCAATTTCTCGCGAAACACATGCGGGAGCATATACGCATGCAGGTCCAGAAATTGGTGTGGCGTCTACTAAAGCATTTACTACACAGATTACAATACTTACTTTATTGGCATTACGTTTGGCAAAAGCAAAAGGAACAATGACAAATTCAGATTACCAACGTTATTTGTTGGAATTGGAATTAATTCCTGAAAAAGTACAAGAAGCACTTCAAACTAATGATGTAGCTAAGCAAATTGCGGAAATATATAAAGATGCAACTAATTGTTTGTATTTAGGAAGAGGTTATAATTTTCCAGTAGCTTTAGAAGGTGCTTTGAAATTAAAAGAAATTTCATACATCCATGCAGAAGGATATCCAGCGGCAGAAATGAAGCACGGACCTATTGCTTTAATTGATGAATCAATGCCAGTTATTGTTATTGCGCCTAATAAAGGACATTACGATAAAGTGGTGAGTAATATTCAAGAAATAAAATCAAGAAGCGGAAAAATTATTGCCGTGGTTACTAAAGGTGATACTCAAGTAAAAGCTTTAGCAGATCACGTAATCGAAATTCCTGAAACAAATGAACCATTTACACCGTTATTAACTACAATACCATTACAATTATTGTCGTATCATATTGCAGTTTTAAGAGGTTGTAATGTCGATCAGCCAAGGAATTTAGCGAAATCCGTTACGGTAGAATAATATTTTAAAAGCGAAATTTAATAATTTCGCTTTTTTATTGCAAAAAAGTCAAAAAATATATTGCAAAATTGTTTCAAAAAAAACTATCTTTGCACTCGGAAAAATACATCATTTTTTCAACATTAATTAGCTATTAAATAAATACATAAGCAATGTCTAGAATCACAGGAAAAGTTGCACAAATTATCGGGCCAGTTGTTGACGTCGTTTTTAATGACTCAAATAACGAATTACCTAAAATTTATGATTCATTAGAAATCACTAAAAAAGATGGTACTTTATTAGTACTTGAAGTTCAATCTCACATTGGTGAAAACACTGTACGTACCATTTCTATGGACTCTACTGATGGTTTAGCAAGAGGTGTTGAAGTAGTTGCTACTGGTGCACCAATTCAAATGCCAATTGGAGCAGACGTTTTTGGTCGTTTGTTTAATGTAATTGGTGATGCAATTGATGGATTAGGAGATTTACCTAAAGCAGGTGCTAATGGTTTACCAATCCACAGAACAGCTCCAAAATTTGAAGACTTATCAACTTCTTCTGAAGTTTTATTTACAGGTATTAAAGTAATCGACCTTATTGAGCCTTATGCAAAAGGAGGAAAAATTGGATTATTTGGTGGTGCTGGAGTAGGTAAAACAGTATTAATTCAGGAATTGATTAACAATATTGCAAAAGGTCACGGTGGACTTTCTGTATTCGCAGGAGTAGGAGAAAGAACACGTGAAGGAAATGACTTACTTCGTGAGATGTTAGAGTCAGGAATTATTAAATACGGAGAAGAATTCATGCACTCTATGGAAAATGGAGGATGGGATATATCTAAAGTAGATATGCCAGGAATGAGAGAGTCTAAAGCTACTTTCGTTTTCGGACAAATGAATGAGCCACCTGGAGCTCGTGCTCGTGTAGCACTTTCAGGATTATCTATCGCTGAGTATTTCCGTGATGGTGCTGGATCTGACCAAGGTAAAGATGTATTATTTTTCGTTGATAATATCTTCCGTTTTACACAAGCAGGTTCTGAAGTATCGGCTTTATTAGGTCGTATGCCATCTGCGGTAGGATACCAACCTACATTAGCAACAGAGATGGGTGCAATGCAAGAACGTATTACTTCAACTAAAAAAGGATCTATTACATCTGTACAAGCGGTTTACGTTCCTGCGGATGACTTAACTGACCCTGCACCAGCAACAACGTTTGCTCACTTAGATGCAACAACAGTATTGTCTCGTAAAATTGCTGAGTTAGGTATTTATCCAGCGGTAGATCCATTAGATTCTACTTCTCGTATCTTAACTCCAGAAATCTTAGGTGCTGAAC